>NZ_JBEUDS010000010.1:0-111987 GCF_041060555.1 Parapedomonas caeni
TGCAAACTCCACCATAACGATGAACCCGGTGGCCACCAGCGACGCCGCATTCCGGGGTGGGGCATGCCCCACCCCGGAATACACCATCGCCTACACCGGAAATTACACCACGAGCGCGGACGCTAACTTTTTCCTCCATGGCGTCGAGGAAACCGCGCGAGCCTCAGCCGGCGTATTTCGGTCAATTCTGGCGCTCAAGGAACGCATTGAACGCGAGGTTCTGCCGCGCTTCAGCCATCGCCGTCAAGCAAACTCCCAGCAGCTCATGCGCAACCTTTATGCCCGGCCCGTCATTGACGTGAAGGCGGCTACCGAAATGCTGTCCACCACAACCAATACGGCAGCCTCGCTGATCAACGATATGGTTGAGCATGGCGTTCTTCTGGAGGTGACAGGCCAGCGGCGAAACCGGCTATTTTTGTTTCACGAGTATCTTGAGCTGTTCCGCAAGTAGTGCCGAGGGGCGGAGTGAAGCACGCCTCAGCGCTCGCCGCGGGGGCGCACCGATAGCGCTAGCAGGCCCTGATGGGCGATGACGTCGCCGGCGCCGCCGGCGGTCTTGATGGCGCGCTCCGCCTCCAGCATCCGGACAATGGCGCTCTTCAGCCGCTCGGCCGACCAGCGGCGGGCCTGGCCTGCCACCAGTTCCTTTTCCTTCCAGAAAACCGGCGGCCGCAGCGCGCCAATGGCGGCGTCCAGCGCCTCGCCATCGGCCATGCGGGCGCGGATGTCGAGCAGCTGCCACAACCGGCGGGACACAGCGCGCAACAGCGCGATGCCGGCCTCGCCTTCCTCGGCCAGCCGGTCGATCTGGCGGGCGACCTCGTCCGGGCGCTGGCCGAGCACGGCGTTGACCAGCTTGTCATAGCCGGCCTGGCCGAAATCAGCGCCAATGGCTTCAAGGTCGGCCTCGGTCACCGCGCCATTGCCGCCGGTCGCCACGCCCTTGTACAGCGCCAGCTTGTCCAGCTCGTTGCGGGCGATGTCGCGTTCCGGGCCAACCGCCCGCATCAGCAGCTCCAGTGCGTCGCGGTCCAGCGACAGCCCGCGCGCCTGGGCCTCCGTCTGGAGGAACTGCGTCAGCCGGGCGCCTTCCTCGGCGTAGCAGGCGATCGCCAGTGCCGCCGGGCTCTCCTCGGCCAGCTTGCGCAGCTTGGAGGTCTTGGCCAGGTCCCCGGCCGTGGCCACCACCAGATTGCCCGGGGTCGCCAGTTCCAGCAGCGCCTCGACGCCGGCCAGCGCGGCATCGGCGATGCCGGTGACGCGGATCAGCTTGGCGTCGCCGAGAAACGGCAGGCTGGCGGCCTCGTCGGCCAGCCGGCTGGTGTCTTCCGCCGCCTGCTTGCCGTCCAGCTCCACCACCGCGAACGGGTCGTTGAGGTCGGCGACCACCTGGGTGGCGAAGGCCCGCGCCCGCTCGCGGATCAGTGCGTCGTCCGGCCCGAACAGCAGTACCAGGCGAACGCCCGGCTCCAGCCGTTTCAGCGCCGCCTGAAGCTGGGCGGCGTTGGGTTTCACCGGGTGGCGCCGGCGGCCGCCGGCCCGCTGGTCCTGAAGTGCAGCCCGAGCCGGGCGGCGATGGCGCGGGCGGCAAGAGTGGCGTTGCGTTCGCGCGCGGTCTGCTCGGCGGCGACCACCGCGTATTCGCTCTGCACCACGTCGATGCCGGCGTCCGACCGCGCCCGGTCGGTGAGCACCACCTGATTGCTGGCGAGATCGACCAGCTGATAGTCGGCGACCAGCGACACCCGCTTGCGCGCCACCGATTCGTCGCCGCGGATACCGAAGCCCTCGATGGTCTCGGTCATCTTGATGTCCAGCCGGTACCGGACGCTGCCTTCCGGGCGGATCACCCGCAGCAGCTCGTCGCGCAGTAATTGCCCGGCGCGATCCGGCAGCAGCGGCACCTCGATGCCCGCCAGCTGCTGTGCCGCCACGCCCTGGCTGCCGTCGGCATAGATCGGCTGCAGGCCACAGCCGGGCAGGCCCGCCATCAGCGGGGCGGCCAGCAGCATCAGGGCGAGACGGCCGCGCATCAGGCGACCAGATTGACCAGGCGATCGGGCACCACGATCACCTTTTTCGGCGTGGCGCCGGCGAGCGCCCGCTGCACCTTGTCGGAGGCCATCGCGGCGGCCTCGGTGGCGGCCTTGTCCAGACCCTTGGCGAGCACCAGCGTATCGCGCAGCTTGCCGTTGACCTGGATGGCGATGGTCACCTCGTCGACCGCCAGCAGCGCCGGATCGGCCACCGGCCAGGCGGCTTCCGCCACCAGCCCGTCCTGACCCATGTCGCTCCAGGCTTCCTCGGCCAGGTGCGGCATCATCGGCGCCACCAGCTGCACCAGCACCAGCAGGCCCTCGCGCTTGGCCAGGCCCAGCGCGTCCGGGGTGCCGGCCAGTGTGTTGACGAATTCGTACAGCTTGGCCACCGCCTTGTTGAACTGCAGCCCGGCGACATCGCGGGTGACGCCATCAATGGCTTTGTGGGTCGCCTGACGCAGCTTGCGGGCAGCGTCGGCATCGCTGTCGGCGTCGGCGTCACGGACCTCAGGCCAGCTTTCGGCGACCAGCCGCCAGATGCGCTGGGTGAAGCGCCAGGCGCCCTCGATGCCGGACTCGGTCCAGTTGAGGTCGCGTTCCGGCGGGCTGTCGGAGAGCATGAACCAGCGCACGGCATCAGCACCGTACTGATCGACGATTTCCGTGGGATCGACCGTGTTCTTCTTGGATTTGCTCATCTTTTCCGAGCGGCCCAGAGTCACGGACAGCCCGGTTTCCTTCTCGAACACGCCGTCGTCGCGCTTTTCCACCTGGCCCGGTTCGAGCCAGCGGCCATCGAGCGCCTTGTAGGTCTCGTGACAGACCATGCCCTGGGTGAACAGACCCTTGAACGGCTCCTCGATGTCGATCTTGCCGACCGCCTTCAGCGCGCGGGTGAAGAAGCGGCTGTACAGCAGGTGCAGAATCGCGTGCTCGACGCCGCCGATATACTGGTCCACCGGCAGCCACCACTCGGCGGTGGCCTTGTCGAACGGCCGGTCGCCGGGCTGGCTGGCGAAGCGGATGAAGTACCAAGAGGAATCGACAAAGGTGTCGAGGGTGTCGGTCTCCCGCCGGGCCGGCTTGCCGCAGCTCGGGCAGTCGACATGCTTCCAGGTCGGGTGATGGTCGAGCGGGTTGCCCGGCTTGTCGAAGGTGACGTCGTCCGGCAGCGTCACCGGCAGCTGGTCGCGCGGCACCGGCACGGCGCCGCAAGCCTCACAGTGGATGATCGGGATCGGCGTGCCCCAGTAGCGCTGGCGGCTGACGCCCCAGTCGCGCAGGCGATAGGTGGTGGTGCCCTTGCCCCAGCCCTCGGCCTCGGCACGAGCGATGGCGGCGGCCTTGCCGTCCTCGACGCTCATGCCGTCCAGAAAGCCGGAGTTGGCCAGCCGGCCGGGGCCGTCATAGGCTTCCGCGTCCACCGCGAAGGTGGCCGGGTCGGCATCCGCCGGCACCACGACGGCCTTGACCGGCAGATCATACTTGCGGGCGAAGTCGAGGTCGCGCTGGTCGTGCGCCGGGCAGCCGAAGATGGCGCCGGTGCCATAGTCCATCAGCACGAAATTGGCGATGTAGACCGGCAGCTCCCAGTTCGGGTCGAACGGGTGACGGACGGTGAAGCCGGTGGCGAAACCCAGCTTCTCGGCGGTCTCGATGTCGGCGGTCGCGGTGCCCGAGCGGCGGCACTGGGCGATGAAGGCGGCGGCCTCCGGGTTGCCTTGGGCGACCGCATCGGCCAGCGGATGGTCGATGGCGATGGCACAGAAGCTGGCGCCGTAGAGCGTGTCGGGCCGGGTGGTGAACACCTCCACCGTTTCCAGCGTGTCGCCGCTGGCCAGCGTGGCCGGCCGGGCGAGCTGGAAGCGGAACTTCAGACCGGTCGACCTGCCGATCCAGTTCTCCTGCATCAGCCGCACCTTCTCGGGCCACTGGTCGAGCGTGCCCAGCCCGGCGAGCAGGCTGTCGGAGAAGGCGGTGATCTTGAGGAACCACTGGGACAGCTTGCGCCGCTCGATCGGCGCGCCGGAGCGCCAGCCGCGCCCGTCGATCACCTGCTCGTTGGCCAGCACGGTCATGTCGACCGGATCCCAGTTGACCCAGCTTTCCTTGCGATAGACCAGATCGCCGGCCAGCAGGTCGAGGAACAGTGCCTGCTCCTGACCGTAATAGGCGGGGTCGCAGGTCGCCAGCTCGCGCGACCAGTCGATGGCGAAGCCCAGCAGTTTCAGCTGGTCGCGCATGGTGGCGATGTTGGCGTAGGTCCAGTCCTTGGGGTGGACCTTCTTCTCGAAGGCGGCGTTCTCGGCCGGCATGCCGAAGGCGTCCCACCCCATCGGGTGCAGCACTTCATAGCCCTGGGCGCGGCGGAAGCGGGCGATGACGTCGCCCATGGTGTAGTTGCGCACGTGGCCGATGTGGATGCGCCCCGACGGATAGGGGAACATCTCCAGCACATAGGCCTTGGGCCTGGCCGTCTGGTCATGGGCGCGGAAGGTGGCCCGCTCCTCCCACACGCGCTGCCACTTGGCCTCGGCGGCCTTCGGATTGTAACGGGTCATTGCGGTTCTTCGGACTGTCGTCGGTTGCTATGCGGATTTCAGGAGGCGTCGCCCACCGAGCCCTGGCGCAGCTGCCGGGCCCGGGTGAGGATCGCTTCCTCCAGCTTCTGCACGGTGCCGGCCCGCACCACGGCATCCACCCAGGCGCCGTTCTGCAGTTCCTGACGCTGGGTCGAGACCTTCAGCGCGTCGGCGCGCAGATCCTTGTCGAGGATGAACACCGACACCTTGACGCGCTCGGCGGGCGTCTTGGGGTTGACGTACCAGTCAGTGAGGATGACACCGCCGTTGGAGTCCACCTGGGCCATCGGCATGAACGCCAGGGTGTCGAGGGTGGCGCGCCACAGGTAGCTGTTGACGCCGATCTGGGTGATGCGCGCCGGCGCCAGCTTGGCGGGTGCCGGCCGGTCGCTGCCGCCGCACGCGGCCAGCAGGCCAACCATGCCCAAAACCATCAAGTTCCGCCCGCGCACTACCATGTCTGCCTCATTCGACTCGGGGGACAATGTGTCCCGTAAGCGGTCCTTATAGACATGCGCCGGCCAACAGGCCAAGGCCTCAACAGCGCGTCGGCGGCTGCCCGGCGCACGAGTCTGTGGATTCGTCGCCACAGTTTCGCCCCATTGGACTTCAAAAGGCGGATAAAGCGACGGAAAGTCTGGAAATACCACGTATCAAACGCCATAGGAGGGTCAGGGAAGAGTCGAATCATGACCAGGTGGGCATATCTTGCGGGTCTTGCGATGACGGTCGTGGCAGTCAATGCCGCCGCCGCCAGTCCCGTGCGCGCCACCGGCACCAGTCAGTCCCGGGATGGCCAGGCTAGGGATTCCCAGGCCCGGGATGCCAAGGCCTCGACCTCCTACCTCTATTTCCGCGAGAGCGACTCCAGCATCAGCCTCGACCCGCAGGGACCGGGCGCGCTGAAGCCGGCGCTGATCGATGCCAGGCAGCCGGCACGGGCCGTCGCCTCGCCGCTGCGCGACGGCCGCGCCCGCAGCGCCGAACGTTCGTTCCTGTTCACGCCATCGGGCAAGGTTGACCGCAAGGCCTTCACGGTTGGCGTGACCTCGCGCGCCGCTGTCGCCAGCGCCGCCGACAAGACCGCGCCGACCTTCGACGTCGCCGGTTATAATGTCGGCATGGCGCTGGGCTATCAGGGCTTCTCGGTCGAGGCCGGCTACAGCCGCGTCGACGACATCCGCCGCGCCAGCGCGTCGGCCGAGGGCGTCGATGTCGGGCTGTCCTACCGCGGCAAGGACTGGAAGACGACGCTGCAGGTCGCGGGCGAACGCTATGGCGACGCTGACCACCCGACCACGCTGGGCATCGACAAGAGCTACAGTGTCGAGCTGGGGGGCAGCTATCTGCTGACGCCGCGCCTGAGCGTCAACGGCGGTGTCAAGTATCAGGTCACCCATCCGACCGCCGCCATGCGCGCCGGCGAGTCCGACCAGGTCGGCGGCACCGTCTACCTCGGCACCAACTTCAAGTTCTAAGGCGTTTCGCGGCGCAGTGCTGGTGTCAGTGCGCAGGTCGGCCGTGCCACGCGTCGATGGCCCCCCAGCCATGCGCCCGCCGCAAATGCCCCGCCTGATGTGACGTCATGCCACCCAATGCCAGCACGGGCAGGCCGGCGGCGCGGGCCAGACGGGCGAAACCAAGCGGCCCCAGCACCTTGCCGCCTGGGTGGCTACGGGTGGCGAATACCGGCGACAGGAAGGCGGCATCAGCGCCCAGCCGGCGGGCGCGCACCAGCGCCGGCCGGCTGTGCGCCGCCACCGTCAGCCGGAAGCGGCGGTGCGGCCGTCGTTTGCCTGCGCACCGTGCCAGCTGTTCCGGCAAATGGGCGCCGTCAGCACCGGTCCGTAACGCGGCCAGTATCGGCCCTGCCACCAGTACCACATGGCGGTGGCGGCGGGCGGCGCGCACCAGGGCCGCGACCCGTGCCCGCCCGCCCTCGCGAACCCGGACGATGACGCCGACATCGCGCGGCAGCCCGGCGATCAGCGCCAGGGCATCGTCGCCCAGACGATCGTCGGTGAAAAACCAGCGGGAAGGGAGCATCGAGGGAAGCATCAAGGACATCGCGGCACGGGTCTGCAGGTTTAACCCATTGATTATAAATTGATTCACGTTTGAGAGGGCTGCGACATCGCTTCCATCCCGAACGATCAGCCTGTATAGCTCGGCCATGCCCGATCCAGCCACCCCTGTTCCCGCTCCCGCTCCCGCTCCCGCTACGGCCGCCGGACGACTGACCGCCGTGTTCGACCGCATCGCCCGAGCCGCCCGCCCGGCCGGCCGCGATCCGGCCGATGTACAGCTGATCGCCATTTCCAAGACCTTCGGCGCCGATGACATCCGGCCGCTGCTCGCCGCCGGCCAGCGCGCGTTCGGCGAGAACCGGGTGCAGGAAGCGCAGGCCAAATGGCCGGCGCTCAAGGCCGACTACCCGGACGTGCGGCTGCATCTGGTCGGCCAGCTGCAGTCCAACAAGGCGGACGACGCGGTGGCGCTGTTCGATGCCATCCACAGCCTCGATCGCGAGTCGCTGGCCCAGGCGCTGGCGCGTGCGATGGCCAGGCAGGGCCGCCGGCCGGACCTGTTCATCCAGGTCAACATCGGGGCGGAACCGCAGAAGGGCGGCGTCGCGCTCGACGAGCTGCCGGCGTTGCTGGAACAGGCGCGCGGCCTCGACCTGCCAGTGGTCGGCCTGATGTGCGTGCCGCCGGCCGACCAGGCGCCGTCGCCGTTCTTCGCGCTGCTGGCCAAGCTGGCCCGCCGCCATGGCCTGGCGCGGCTGAGCATGGGCATGTCCGGCGACGTCGAGGCAGCGGTGCAGCTGGGCGCCACCGACGTGCGGGTCGGCTCGGCGCTGTTCGGCGCCCGCTGAGGCGACCGGCTGCCGCGCGCGGCTAGCGGATTTCGAGAGTCGAGCCGGTGTCGCAGCCGGCGACAATGGCCAGCAGCGTCGGGCGGGGCACGGCGATGCAGCCCAGCGTCGGCTTCAGGGCGCCGGCGTCGTCAACTTTGCTGCAATGCAGGAAAATCGCCGAGCCCAGCCCCGGTATGACGGGGCGGTCGTTGTGGCCCAGCACGACGATGAGGTCGTAGAGCCCGTCGGCGCGCCACAGCTGCTCGGCACTCACCGGGCAGGGATGGCGTACCGGCTGATTATAGGTGGGGGCATCGGCGGCGTCGCACCAGCCGGCGTCAGGCGTCAAGGCCTCGATCGCCAGCCCGGTGACCGGACGATCCAGCCGGTCGGGGCGGTAATAGAGCCAGCGCAGCGGATAACAGCCCAGCGGCGTCGCGCCATCGCCCTCGCGCTTGTCGGCCGCCGGCCGCACGCCGCCCTTGCCCAGCGCGCAATCGACCGTGCCGCCTGACCAGGTCAGGGTGCGGGTTTGGCTATCGACCAGCAGATGTTCGCTCATGACCGCCACCATACCGAAGCAGCCGCGCGGTGGCGACCGGCCTTACTGGGCGACCTCGGCCTTCTTCAAGCTCTGCAGCTTGTCGAGATTGGCGGCCATGCGGTTGGCGAAGTCGTCTGAGCCAACTTGTCCGCTGGCGGCATCGGCGCCGACCTGGGCCGCCTTGCGGGTCTGTTCGTCCTCCGCACCCTGGCCGAACGCGGTCAGCAGCGCCGTGAACTGGGCGGAACTCATGCTGACCGGCGCCACACCGGCGCCCGTGCCACCTGATGTGGTGCCGGTCGCGGTGGCGCCGGCCGCCGCCACCGCGGCTGCCGCGTTCTGGCTGCCACCGGCCGTGGTCGCCACCTTGCCCGCCGTCGCGCCGGCGGTCGATGTCAGCGGCGGTGTGGCGGTCGCCGTGGCGGTGTCGCCCTTGCTCCCGCCGAACAGGCCGCCGAAGATCTTCTCCACCAGATAGACGCCGGCGCCGACCGCCAGCCCGACCGGCCCGGCCACCGCCGCGCCCAGCCCGAGATGGCCGACGATCTTGGAGGTCTCGGAAATCTTGTCGCCGGTGACGGCGCGATACGCCTGCGACACCCCCGGCACATGCTGAAGCGGATTGACCGCGTCCAGCGCCTGGGCGAACAGCGTCGGCTTGCGGCCCTCCACGACGGTGGTGTTGCTGTAGGTCGTCGCGGCCGATGTGGTGCCTGCGGGCAGGCGCATGTCAATAGTGGTCGAAGCCATGGGTCACCTCTTTGCTGATCCTTGAAGCAAACCGCATGCCAGAAGAAATATCTTTTAATATCAGCCGGTTGCATCTGGCGACGCGCCAAGGCCGGCAAGCCCTGCCGATGCCGGCGCCGCGGGTGCCCTACAGAAGATGCCCGGTGCGGGCCTTCTTGGTCGCCAGGTAGTGGGCGTTGTGCGGATTGGCGGGGAACTGGTGCGCCACCCGTTCGACGACGCGGATTCCGCGCGCCTCCAGCCCGGCCACCTTCTCCGGGTTGTTGGTCATCAGCCGCACCGCGGCGAAGCCGAGCAGCGACAGCATCCGCGCCGCCGGCCAGAAGTCGCGTTCGTCGGTCTCGAAACCCAGCCGCAGATTGGCGTCCACGGTGTCGAAGCCCTGATCCTGCAGTGCATAGGCCCGCAGCTTGTTGACCAGCCCGATGCCCCGGCCCTCCTGGGCAAGATAGAGCAGCACGCCGCCGCCGGCATCGGCGATCGCCTTCAGCGCGCCGCGCAACTGGGGCCCGCAGTCGCACTTCAGCGACCCCAGCAGATCGCCGGTGAAGCACTCCGAATGCAGCCGGGCCAGCACCGGCGCGTGCCGGCTGGGCTCGCCGATGACGATGGCCAGATGCTCCAGCGCCCCGTCGTCGGCGCGAAAGGCAACGATACGCGAGTCGACCGCATCCACCAGCGGTACCCTGGCCTGGGCGACGATCTTCAGCCGGCTGGCGTGGGCCCGGCCATAGTCGAGGATCTCGGCCGTCGCCACCGTGCGCCAGTCGTCGGTGTCGGCGGGTTCGAGCACCACCAGGCCGGCCGGCAGCAGTCGGGCCAGCTTGGCCAGCTCCAGCGCGGCGCGTGCCGCCACACCGTGGTCGCCCAGCGCCAGCGGCCGGAATGGCCCCTTCATCGGCGTCGCCATGTCGGTCACCGGGTCGGCGGCGGCCAGCAGCTGGCCAAGGTCATCCCAGGCTTCGCGTCCCAGCAGCACCGCCTGGTGGCCGGCGGCGCGGCCGTCACTGGTGACTTTCAGGATCTCGGCCCGGCGGCCGGTGATCAGCAGCCGGGCGGTCTGGCCAGCGGTCGCCTCGAAGCGGGCCAGACTGTCGTCGCTGGCAAGATCGAGCGCCATGATCGCCAGCTGCCGGTCGCCGTCGGCCATCACCACCGGGCGGCCGCGACGCAACTCGTCGATGGCGCGTTCGACCGCCAGGCAGGCGGCGTCATCACCGTCGCCCGTCGCGGTGGGTGGCGTCACCACGCGAAACGCGCCACCAGCGGCGCATGGTCGGACGGCTTGGGCCAGCTGCGGGCGTCTTCCAGTACGTCGCAGTGCACGGCCGCCGGCGACAGTTCGGGACTCAGCCAGACATGGTCGAGCCGGCGGCCACGATCGGAGGCGCGCCAGTCGGCGGCACGATAGCTCCACCAGGTGAACAGCCGTTCCGGCGCCGGCACGGTGCGGCGGCCGAGGTCGACCCAGCCGTGGCTGGCCTGCAGCCGGTCGAGCTTTTCCACCTCCATCGGCGTGTGGCTCACCACGTCGAGCAGCTGTTCGTGGCTCCAGACGTCGCTGGGCAGCGGCGCGATATTGAAGTCGCCGACCAGGATGGTCGGCTGGCGCAGCGCTTCCGACCACGCGGTCATGCGGTCGAGGAAGTTCATCTTCTGGCGGAACTTGGGGTTGGTCTTGACGTCCGCCACGTCGCCGCCGGCGGGGACGTAGACATTCTCCAGCCGCACGCCGCCGGGCAGTTCAACGCCGATGTGGCGGGCCTCGTCGTTGCCCTGCCAGTCGTGGCTGACGGTTTCCCTGAGCGGAATGCGGGAGATGATCGCTACCCCGTGGTGCATCCGCTGGCCGTGCAGGTGCAGGTCGGTATAGCCGCGATCGGCGAAGAAGGTGGCCGGGAAGTCGCCATTGGCGGCCTTGGTTTCCTGCAGACACAGGATGTCCGGCTTCTGCTCGTCGAGCAGCCGCTCGACGATGGGCAGCCGGGCCCGGACGGAATTGATGTTCCAGGAAGCGATTTTCAATGAAACGGTCATGGTGCGTAGGTAAGCGAGCACAGGCGGCGGGGCAAGCCGGATGGCGCGCGCGGACGGCAAAACGAAAGGACCCCGCCTCGGGGGCATGAGGCGGGGTCCGGACTGCGCTCGTCACGCATACAGCAGCGGGGTCGGGCAACAGGGGGCAAATCCCGACAGGAGAATTGCTGCTGCCCTTCTAAAATAGGACTCCGCTGCTGAAATTTCAATAACGGCACGACGTGGCGGCTGAGTTTGATCGCCGCCACGGCACGTTCCGTCGTCGTCGGGCAAGGAACACTGTGTTTCCGGCCGTTCGGGAAGGGACGGCGCGCCGGCGGCCGCCGGCGTGCCATGCCATGGGCCACGCTGTTACTTGGGCGCGATCACCATCAGCATCTGCCGGCCTTCCATCCTGGGGTGCTGCTCGACCTTGGCGTACTCCACGCTGTCGGCCTGCACCCGCTCCATCAGCCGCATGCCGAGCTGGTTGTGCGCCATTTCACGACCGCGAAAGCGCAGGGTGATCTTCACCTTGTCGCCGTCCTCGATGAAGCGCTGGATCGCCTTCATCTTGGTCTCGTAGTCGTGCTGGTCGATGCCCGGCCGCATCTTGATTTCCTTGACCTCCTGGGTCTTCTGGCTCTTGCGGGCGGCCGCGGCCTTCTTCTGGTTCTCGTACTTGAACTTGCCAAGATCGAGAATCTTGCACACCGGCGGATCGGCGTTGGGTGAGATTTCCACCAGATCAAGCCCGACCTCGGCGGCAAGGTCGCGCGCCTCCCGGGTATACATCACGCCAAGATTTTCGCCGTTCTGATCGATGACACGGATGCGCGGCGCCTTGATGAACTCATTATAGGCGGGACCGGTCAGCGGCGGCGGGGGCGCCAGGGGGCGCCGGGACGACATGGGCGGACGGATGGCTCAATCTCCTTGATCGTTTCTGACTGCGGGCGGTGCCGGGACGTCCTGTCGGGATTACTCCCCCCGGGTGGACACTCCCGGCCCCCGCCGGCGCGCCACACAGGGCACGCAGGGCGTTTTCGCTATCATGAAACGTCAAGGGCGTAAATGTCGCAATTCGTTCCGGCATTGGCGCGCCGGGCCGGGAACGCTAGCATGAGCGACAGTGTGACGACGTTGCAACGTTTTTGTTCAGGATCATCGCCTGTCATGTCAGTCCTGCCCGGTTCGCAGTCCCGCCCCGCCCTGCCGCTGTCGGTGCTCGACCTCTGTCCGGTGCCAGCCGGCGCCACGCCGGGCCAGGCGATCGCCAACAGCCTCGACCTCGCCCGCGCCACCGAGGCGCTGGGGTACACCCGCTACTGGCTGGCCGAGCACCACAACACGGCGATGCTCGCCTGCTCGGTGCCCGAACTGCTGATCGCCCGCATCGTCGCCGAGACCCGGCATCTGCGGGTCGGCGCTGGCGGCATCATGCTGCCCAACCACGCGCCGCTGCATGTGGCGGAGACCTTCCGGGTGCTGGAGGCGATGGCGCCGGGGCGCATCGACCTCGGCCTGGGTCGGGCGCCGGGCACCGACGGCCGTACCGCCGCCGCGCTGCGCCGCTCGCTGGGCACCGGCACGGCGACCGGCGGCGAGGATGATTTTCCGCGCCAGCTCGCCGAGTTGCTGGCGTTCCTGGAGGACGACTGGCCCGCCGGCCACCCGTTCGCCAGCGTCCAGGCGGCACCCACCGGTGCCGGCATGCCGCTGCCGTGGATTCTCGGCTCCAGCCTCTATGGCGGCGATCTGGCGGCGGCCAACGGCTTCGGCTTCGGGTTCGCCCACCACATCCAGCCGGAATATGCTGAAGAAGCAATGGCGCGCTATCGCCGCCATTTCCGCCCCTCGCGCTTTGCCGCCAAGCCCCACGCCATCCTGGCGGTATCGGCGATCATCGCCGCCACCGACGACGAGGCCGAGGCGCTGGCGGCGACCTATGATCTGGCCATCGTGCGCATCCGGCGCGGCGAGGCCCGGCTGCCGCTGCCCAGCCCGGCGGAGGCGCGCGCCTACCGCTACGATGCCGACGAGGAGCTGGTGCGCCGCCATGCCCGCGGCCGGCTGCAGGTTGGCTCGCCGGAAACGGTGGTCGCCCGGCTGCGGGCGCTGGCGGCGGCGACGCAGGCGGATGAGCTGATGGTGACAAGCCTGGTGCACGACCACGCGGCGCGGGTGACGAGCTATCGTCTGCTCGCCGGGGCGTGGGGGTTGGCCAGGGCCTAGGGGCGAGCCCGCCGTTCCGCCCCTCAGCGGTTGCGCATGAAGTCGGCGACGCCCAGCAGCGCCTTCTCCAGCGCCTCGCGGAAGCGCGGATCGAGGTCCGGCAGGTCGTCGAGCGCCTTGTGCATGCAGAACATCCATTCGTCGCGGGCGGCGGCGTCGATGGCGTAGGGCTTGTGGGCGGCGGTGATGCACACGCTGCCGGTGCGCTGGGCGAACAGCGGCGGGCCGCCGAGCCAGCCGCTCAGCCACTCGAACAGCTTCTGGCGGATGCCGGAGAGGTCCCGCCCGTGCATGGCGCGGATGGTCGCGGCTTCCGGGGCTGAGTCCATGATGTCGTAGAAGCGGTCGACCAGGGTGCGCAGCGCCGTCTCGCCGCCCAGCAACTCATAGGGCGCCACCCGGCGCGGCGCCGCCCGCGGCTCGGCGGCCGGGGTCGCCTGGGGCGTCGCGCAGCCGCCGGCGGCCGCGTCCTGGGCCTGGGTCTGGGTGGCGGTGTCGGTCATCATGCTCTCCCGCTCGGGCGGACCGTCACGCGCCTCGACGGCCGGCCGCTGACCTCGACAGTGGGGCGGTCCGCCTGCCCTGTCAACGCGTGCACCGTGCCACGCGACGGTGCGTCGCAGCGGGGTCCGGCCGCGCCACTTATCGCCTGGCGATCTTCATGCCGGGCTCGCAACAACTTCGGGTTGGCTTGCTCTTGGCGGTCAGGGGCGCTAGTGCCAAGCCGGTATGCGGTAAGGACAGGTTCAATCATGCGGCGTGGCATTATTCTCGCGGGCGGTTCCGGCACGCGGCTTCATCCCCTCACCCTGCCGGTCAGCAAGCAGTTGATGCCCGTCTATGACAAGCCGATGATCTATTATCCGCTGTCGGTGCTGATGCTGGCGGGCATCCGGGAGATCCTCATCATCACCACGCCGGACGATCAGCCGGCCTTCCGCAACCTGCTGGGCGATGGCCGCCAGTGGGGCCTGACGCTGGCATACGCCGCCCAGCCCCGGCCCGAAGGGCTGGCGCAGGCCTATCATATCGGCGCCGACTTCGTCGGCGACCGTCCGTCGGCGCTGGTGCTGGGTGACAACATTTTCTATGGTCATGGCCTGCCGGACCTGTTGCGTCGGGCAGATGCGCGCGAGACCGGCGCCACCGTGTTCGGCTATTATGTCCGCGACCCCAGCGCCTATGGCGTCGTCTCCTTCGACGCCGGGGGCCGGGCGGCGACCATTGAGGAGAAGCCGGTCCAGCCGAAGTCCCACTATGCTGTCACCGGGCTCTACTTCTATGACGGCCGCGCCGTCGACCTCGCCCGCGACATCAAGCCGTCGGCGCGCGGCGAGCTGGAAATCACCGATCTCAACCGCCTGTATCTCGAAGCCGGCCAGCTCAACGTTGAACTGATGGGTCGCGGCTTCGCCTGGCTTGACACCGGCACCCACAATTCATTGCTCGACGCGGCGCAGTATGTCCGCATCATCGAGGAGCGTCAGGGCCTGAAGGTCTGCTGCCCGGAGGAAATCGCCTGGCGCCAGGGCTTCATCGACGATGACCAGCTGCGCGCCGTCGCCGAGCCGCTGAAGAAGAGCGGGTATGGCGACTATCTGCTGCGCCAGATCGCCGAGAAGGCTGGCGCATGAAGGTCATCGACACCGCCCTGCCGGAAGTGAAGCTGCTGGAGCCCCGCGTGTTCGGCGACGATCGCGGCTTCTTCATGGAAACCTGGAACGCCGCGACCTTCGCCAGCCTGGGCCTCGACCTGACCTTCGTGCAGGACAATCACAGCCGGTCCAGCCGTGGCGTGCTGCGCGGCCTGCACTATCAGCTGCGGCGGACGCAGGGCAAGCTGGTGCGGGTGACGGCGGGCGCGGTGTACGATGTCGCGGTCGACATCCGCCGGTCCTCGCCGAATTTCGGCCGCTGGGTAGGCTATGAGCTGTCGGCGGCGAACAAGCGGATGCTGTGGGTGCCCGAGGGCTTTGCCCACGGCTTCCTGACACTCACCGATGGCACCGACTTCCTCTACAAGTGCACGGACCTGTACGCGCCGGAGCACGAGCGGGCGATCGCCTGGAACGATCCCGCCATCGGCATTGACTGGCCGCTGGAGGACATCGTGCCCCAGCTTTCCGCCAAGGACCGCGCCGGCGTGCCGCTTGCCGACGCCGAGGTCTTCGCGTGAAGGTGCTGGTCACCGGTGCGGCGGGCCAGCTTGGCCAGGCGCTGCAACGCTCAGCGCCCGCCGGTGTGGATCTGGTGGCGCTCGATCGTGCGGGGCTCGATCTGGCCGATCCGCTGGCAATCGACCGCGTGGTGGCGCACCAGCAGCCGGCGCTGATCATCAACGCCGCCGCCTATACCGCCGTCGACAAGGCCGAAAGCGAGCCAGTGCTTGCCTACCGGCTCAACAGCGAGGCGCCGGCGGCACTGGCCGCGGCGGCCGCCCGCCACGGCGCCCGCCTGCTCCATGTCTCCACCGATTTCGTGTTCGATGGTCGCAACCCGGAGCCCTACCGGCCCGACCACCCCACGGCGCCGCTGGGCGTCTACGGCGCCAGCAAGCAGGCCGGCGAGGCGGCGGTGCTGGCGGCCGATCCGGGCGCGCTGATCGTCCGCACCGCCTGGGTGCACGCCGCGCGGGGCAACAATTTCGTCAAGACCATGCTGCGGCTGATGGCCGAGCGGCCGGAAGTGCGTGTGGTGGCCGACCAGATAGGCACCCCGACCCATGCGGTGAGTCTGGCACGCGCCCTGTGGGCGCTGGCGGCCAGCGAGGCATGCGGCGTCCTGCACTTCACCGACGCCGGGGTTGCCTCCTGGTACGATTTCGCCGTCGCCATCCAGGAAGAAGCGCTGGCGCTGGGGCTGCTGACCCAGGCGGTGCCGGTGCGGCCCATCACCACCGCCGACTATCCGACACCCGCACGCCGACCGGCCTACAGCGTGCTGGACAAGACCGCGACGACGGCGCTGATCGGACCCGCCGCCCACTGGCGCGTCGAACTGCGCGCCATGCTGGCGATGCTCAAGGAACAAACCCATGGCTAAACTGCTCGTCACCGGTGGCGCCGGCTTCATCGGCGCCAACTTCGTTCGCTACTGGCGGCGTCAGCACCCGAGCGACGCGGTAATCGTGCTCGACGCCCTGACCTATGCCGGCAACCGCGCCAACCTCGACGGGCTCGACGGCGTCGACTTCGTGCATGCGGACATTCGCGACGAGGCCCGCGTCTGCGACCTGTTGCGATCCGGCGTCGACACGCTGGTCCACTTCGCCGCCGAAAGCCATGTCGACCGCTCGATCCACGGCCCCGACGCCTTCATCGACACCAATGTCGTTGGCACCCACAGCCTGCTCAAGGCGGCCCGCAAGGTGTGGCTCGACGAGGGCGCCGGCCGGCCGCACCGCTTCCACCACGTCTCCACCGACGAGGTCTATGGCAGTCTCGGCCCGGCCGACCCGGCCTTTCACGAGGCGACGCCCTATGCGCCCAACTCGCCCTATTCGGCGTCCAAGGCCGCGTCCGACCATCTGGTGCGCGCCTATCATCACACTTACGGGCTGCAGGTGACCACCACCAACTGCTCGAACAACTACGGGCCGTACCAGTTTCCGGAAAAGCTCATTCCGCTGTTCCTGATCAATGCGCTGCACGGCCGGCCGCTGCCGATCTACGGCGACGGCATGAACGTGCGCGACTGGCTGTATGTCGAGGATCATTGCCGCGGCATCGAACTGGTGCTGGCCGGCGGCCGGATCGGCGAGACCTACAACATCGGCGGCGGCGAGGAGCTGCCCAACATGGTGGTGATCGACACGCTGTGCGCGGCGGTCGATGCCGCCTTCGCCGCCGATCCCGACCTCGCCCGGCGCTTCCCCGACGCGCCGGCGGCCGCTGGCCGGGCCTCGGCCAGCCTCAAGACCTATGTCACCGACCGGCCGGGCCATGACCGGCGCTACGCCATCGACGAGACGAAGATCCGCGGTGAGCTGGGCTACCGTGCCGCCCATGGTTTCGAACAGCGTTTCGCCGAGACGCTGGCATGGTATCTCGCCAACGAACCGTGGTGGCGCGCGGTGATGGACGGCAGCTACAAGAGCTGGGTCGAGCGCAACTACGCGACACGCTGAGGTCGGCGGGTCTCGCCGCCTGCGCCGACAACGGCTGCCCGGGTCGCCACGGTCATGCGGCCCGCTCACCCCTTCCGGCCAGATTTAACATTGCGAACCTGAGGGCCATGATCTAGGACCGGCGGTGGGTTCTATCGGGTCTAGTTCAGGTGAGGCCAACAATATTGGTCTCGTGTACATCGCCAGCACAGTAAACGTGGCAAGAGCTGCAGGTATGAACTCAATCCCCTTCGGGAGTGTGCCCGTCAATTGCCAACTGTGGAACAATAATGATCAGCGGAAAGTCGATACTTGTTACCGGTGGAACGGGGTCGTTCGGAAAGGCATTTGTAAAAACGGTCCTGGATCGTTACCCCGACGTCAAGAGACTGGTCATCTACTCGCGCGACGAGCTGAAACAGTTCGAAATGGCGCAGGTCTTTTCGCCCTCGCAATATCCGGCGCTGCGTTACTTCATTGGCGATATCCGAGACAGCAGCCGTCTGCAGCGGGCGCTTGAGAACATCGATATCGTGGTCCACGCGGCCGCGTTGAAACAGGTGCCGGCGGCTGAATATAATCCGTTCGAATGCATCAAGACCAACGTCATCGGGGCGCAGAATCTCATCGATGCTTGCCTCGACAGCAAGGTCCAGCGCATCGTCGCCCTGTCCACCGACAAGGCCGCGGCGCCGATCAATCTCTATGGCGCCACCAAGCTGTGCTCCGACAAGCTGTTCGTGGCCGCCAACAACATCCGGGGCGATCGCGACATCCGCTTCAGCGTCGTCCGCTACGGCAACGTCATGGGCAGCCGTGGCTCGGTCATTCCGTTCTTCATGGAGCGTCGCAAGACGGGTGTTCTCCCCATCACCGATCCGCGCATGACCCGCTTCAACATCTCGTTGCAGGCCGGCGTCGACATGGTGCTGTGGTCGATCGAGAATGCCTGGGGCGGCGAAATTCTGGTCCCGAAGATTCCGTCCTACAACATCACCGACGTTGCGACGGCGATCGCGCCCGAGTGCGAGCAGCGGATCGTCGGCATCCGACCGGGCGAGAAGATCCACGAGGAAATGATCACCGCCAGCGACAGCTACAACACGGTCGACATCGGCGACTATTACGCGATCCTGCCGTCCGCCGGCACGTTCACCGTCGAGGATTATGCCGCCAGGATGCAGGGCACGCGCGTTGCGCCGGGGTTCAGCTACGACAGCGGCAGCAACAGCGAGTTCCTGAGCGTTGAGCAGTTGCGCCAGCTCATCGACGAGCATGTCGTGGGCAAGTTGATCGACTGAGAGGCCGGCACGCGTGACGTTCATCCCCTACAGCTGCCAGACCATCGCGGAGGAGGATGTCGAGGCCGTCGTCGCCGCGCTGCGCTCCGAGTATCTCACCCAGGGGCCGGCGCTGCCGGCCTTCGAGGCGGCCTTCGCCGCCCGCCATCAGGTCGCGCACGCCTGCGCGGTGTCCAACGCGACGGCCGGCCTGCACATCGCGTGCCTGGCGCTGGGCATCGGGCCGGGCTCGCTGGTCTGGACGTCGCCCAACAGCTTTCTCGCCTCGGCGAACTGTGCCCGCTATTGCGGGGCCGACGTCGACTTCGTCGACATCGATCCCCACACCCGCAACATGTCGGTCGTGGCGCTGGCGGAGAAGCTCGCCCGGGCCGACGCGGCCGGCCGCCTGCCCGACCTGCTCATCCCTGTCGATTTCGCCGGCCTGCCCTGCGATCTGCGGGAGATGCGGGCGCTGGCCGACCGCTATGGCTTCCGGATTCTGCAGGATGCGTCGCACGCCACCGGTGCGACCTACCTCGACAAGCCGGTGGGCGCCCAGTGGGCTGACGCGACGGTGTTCAGCTTTCATGCGGTCAAGATCATCACCACCGGCGAGGGTGGTCTGGTCACCACCCAGGATCCGGTGCTGGCCAGGCGGCTGGCGCTGCTGCGCTCGCACGGGATGACGCGGGATGCCGCCGACATGGAGCGGACGCCGGAGGGCCCCTGGGTCTATGAGCAGCATTCGCTGGGTTTCAATTACCGGATGACCGACATCCAGGCCGCGCTGGGGTTGTCCCAGTTGCGCCGGCTTGACCCGCTGCAGCAGGCCCGCATCGCCCTGGCGGACCGTTATGACGCGCTGCTGGCCGATCTGCCCCTGCTGCGGCCAGCGCGTGGCGCGGACCGGCTGTCGTCCTGGCATCTCTATGCGATCGAAGTCGATGACAGCCGCACCACGGTCTCGCGTCTGGCCCTGTTCAATGCGCTGCGCGCCGCCCAGATCGGCGTCAACGTGCACTACATCCCCATTCACACCCAGCCCTATTACGCCCGCCTCGGCTTCAGGCCGGGCGATTTCCCCCATGCCGAGCGCTACTACGCCCGTGCCCTGTCGATCCCGCTGTTTCCGGGCATGTCCGAGGCCCAGCAGGCGCGCGTTGTCGAGGTTCTGCGCCGGACACTGGAGGCCTGACGATGACGACCGGGCGCCTTGCGATCATTCCGGCCCGCGGCGGCAGCAAGCGGATACCGCGCAAGAACATCAAGACCTTCGCCGGCCGGCCGATGATCGTGCATGCCATCGATACCGCACGCCAGTCGGGTCTGTTCGATCGCATCGTGGTCTCGACCGACGATCAGGAGATCGCGGCGGTGGCCACCGCCGCCGGTGCCGAGGTGCCCTTCGAGCGACCCGCCGACCTGGCGGACGACCACACCCCCACGGTGCCGGTGATCGCCCATGCGATCACCGCCTGCCGGCGGCTCGGCTGGACGGTGACCGACGTCTGTTGCATCTACCCCGGTGTCCCCTTCCTTCAGGCGGATGATCTGGCGGCGGCGCTGGCGATGCTGGATGCGCTCGACCGGCAGCGCTACATCTTCCCGGTCGCGCCCTTCCCCTCGCCGATCCAGCGGGCGCTGCGGCGCGACGCCACTGGCCTGGTGCAGCCGTTCAATCCGCAATATGCCGCCACCCGGACGCAGGATCTGGAGCCGGGCTATTTCGATGCCGGGCAGTTTTACTGGGGAAGCGCCGATCTCTGGCTGCAGGGCCTGAACCTCCACGCCAACGGCGCCAGCATCGTTCTGCCGGAGTGGCGGGTGGTGGACATCGATACGCCCGACGACTGGGCGCGGGCTGAACTGATGTTCAAGGCTCTGACGGGCGCCGGCCTCCCATGAGGGTGGCGATCCGCGCCGATGCGTCCCGCCTGATTGGCAGCGGTCACTGGGTGCGCTGCCTTTCGCTGGCCCAGGCGCTGCGGGAGCAGGCCGCCGACGTTGTCCTGATAACGCGTGACGTGCCGCCGCATCTGGCGGAACAGGCCGCCGCGGCCGGAGTGGCGCTGCTGTCGCTGCCCGGCCGGGAGGATGTCCGGACCAGCGCCGAGGACGTCTTCCCTGCCGATGCCCAGCAACAGGATATCGATGACCTGCGTCAGGCGCTGGCGGGCGAGCCACGGTGTGACTGGATCGTGGTCGATCATTACGGCCTCGATGCCCGGTGGGAGGCCCAGGCCGCCACTCTGGCGCCGCACGTCATGGCGATCGACGATCTGGCGCGGGTCCACCAGTGCGCGCTGCTGCTCGACCAGAATTTCTACCTTGATGCCGGGGCGCGCTATGACGGCCGTGTCCCGGCGGACTGCACCTTGTTGCTGGGGCCGCGGTTTGCCCTGCTGCGGCCCGCGTTCGCGGCCGCGCGCGCGGCTGTCGCGCCCCGCGACGGCCCGGTCCGGCGCCTGCACATATTCCTCGGCGGCATGGACCGGGACAATGTGACCGAATGGGTGCTGAGGGCCGCCGCCGGGGTGGTGCCGGCCGGCGTCCAGATCGATGTCGTCATCGGCAGCACGCATCCCGCCCGGGCATCCATCGAGGCCCTGGTCGGCGCCTGGCAGGGCGCCCGCCTTCATGTCGACACCCCTGACATGCCGGCGCTGCTGGCGGCCGCCGACCTTGCCATCGGCGCTGGCGGTACCGCGACGTGGGAGCGCTGCGTGCTCGGCGTGCCGACCCTGGCGGTCTGCATTGCCGAGAACCAGCGTGAACTGCTCGGCCAGAGCGCGCGTGGGGGACTGGTCTGCGCGCCCGACGACGCCTTGGCGTCTCCCGAGATCTTCGCGGGACACCTGCGGGCCTTGCTGGGCAACAGTGGTTTGCGCAACCATCTGTCCCGTGCCGGCCTGGCGCTGTCCGACGGTGCCGGCGCCACCCGGGTGGCCCGGCGGATGAAGGAGTGCTGCGTGTGAAGATCAGTATTCTCTGCACCGATCCCCGCCATCCGGTGAACGCGTGGATCGAGGCCTGGGCGGCCGCGGTATCGTCGCGCGCGGACGTGCGCATCCTGCGTGACTATCGCGAGCTGCAGGGCGGCGACTATCTGTTCCTGGTCTCCTGCCATCAGATCATTCGCAAGCCGACGCGCGACCTGTTCAGGCACACCCTGGTGCTGCACGCCAGCCCGCTGCCGCAGGGGCGCGGGATGTCACCGCATATCTGGGCAATCCTTGAGGGCCAGACGGAGCTGACCCTGACCTTGCTGGAGGCGGAGGATGATCTCGACTCCGGCGCCATCTGGCATCAGATCCGGTTTGAGGTGCCCGCCACCGCACTGGTGGACGAAATCCATCAGCGGCTGTTCGAGGCGGAGATCGCCATGCTCGACTGGGCGCTCGACAATCTGCACACGGCACAGCCCCGCCCGCAGACCGGGGAGCCGAGCTACTATCGCAAGCGGACCCCGGCCGACAGCGAAATTGACCCGGACCGGCCTTTGCGCGAGTCATTCGACTTGCTCAGGGTTGCCGACCCCGACCGGTATCCGGCGTTCTTTTCCTTCCGGGGCCAGACATACCGGATCAAAATCGAGAAGGCTTGAGGGTGATATGATTGCAATCAACGGCCGAGAGATTGGTGCCAGCCAGCGCCCGTACCTGATCGCGGAAATGTCCGGCAATCATAACCAGTCGCTGGAACGCGCGCTGGCGATCGTCGATGCTGCCGCGCGCGCCGGTGCCGATGCCATCAAGCTGCAGACCTATACCGCCGAAACGATGACGCTGGACATCGACGCGCCGGGGTTCGTCATCGACAACCCCGACAGCCTGTGGGCCGGACGGCGTCTTTATGATCTGTACGACGAGGCGCATACGCCCTGGGCCTGGCACAAGCCGCTGATGGAGCGGGCGGCCAGCCACGGCATGCATTGCTTCTCGACCCCGTTTGACGACACCGCGGTCGACTTTCTGGAGGAACTGGGTGTCCCCGCCTACAAGATCGCGTCCTTCGAGTGTACCGACCTCGGGCTGATCGATCGGGTGGCGCGGACCGGCAAGCCGCTGATCATGTCCACCGGCATGGCGAGCCTGACCGAGATCGACGAGGCGGTGCGAACGGCGCGCGCCGCCGGCAACGACCAGATCGTGCTGCTGAAGTGCACCAGCACCTATCCGGCGACGCCGGAAAACACCAACATCCGGACCATTCCGGTGCTGCGCGAGGCGTTCGGTGTGGAAGTCGGCCTTTCCGACCACACCATGGGCTGCGGTGTGGCGGTGGCCTCGGTGGTGCTGGGCGCCTCGGTCATCGAGAAGCACTTCACGTTGCGCCGTGCCGATGGCGGGGTCGATTCCGCCTTTTCGCTGGAACCCGAGGAATTCGCCCAGTTACGCCTGGAGACGGAGCGAGCCTGGCAGGGTCTTGGTCGTGTCACGTTCGGGACCCAGGCGGTGGAGGAAGGATCGGTACAGTTCCGCCGGTCGCTCTACGTGGTGGCCGACCTGAAGGCCGGGGACATGCTGACCGCCGAGAACGTCCGTGCCATTCGGCCAGGCTATGGGCTGGCGCCCAAGCACCTGTCCCTGGTGCTGGGCACCCGGGTGACGCGGGACGTCGCGCGTGGCACGCCGCTGGCATGGGCGCTCATCAAGTAGCGCGATGGTGGGCTCCTTCTCCAGATTGCGTGTTCTTATCGTCGGTTGCGGTAACATCGCCGGCGGGTTCGACGAGCGCCGGCCCGCCGATGCCTTGCCTCTGTCCCACGCCGGCGCCTATCGCCGTGACGGTCGTTTCGACATCGTTGGTTGCATCGAACCCGACGCCGGACGCCGGGCGGCCTTTCAGGCCCATTGGGGCATCCCGCACGGTTACGCCGATTTCAGCGCCGTGCCGCCGTCGGTGACCGCCGACATCATCGCGATCTGCGCCCCCACCGCCTTCCGGTCGGCGCATCTGGAGGCCGCCATCGCCCGGTCGCCGCGGCTGATCTTCTGCGAAAAACCCATCGCACCCACCCTGCACGAGGCGCGCCTTTGGGTAGAGCGCTGCGCGGAGGCGGGCATTCCCCTGGCGATCAATCACACGCGGCGCTGGGCTCCTGATGTGGCCCGGTTGCGTGACGAGTTGCGCCAGCAGTATTGGGGCGAGATCCGCTCGGTCACCGGGACGTACAACAAGGGCATCCTCAACAATGGCAGCCATCTGGTCGACGCGATCCGGCTGCTCCTCGATTGTACGCTTGAGATCGAGGCCGTCGGCGCGCCGCAGTGGGATTTCTGGCCGGACGACCCGACGGTACCGGCCTTGCTGCGAACAGACTCCGGCATCCCCGTCCATCTCACCACGGCGCACGCCGGCGACTATGCGCTGTTCGAACTCCAGCTGGTGACGTCGGCGGGCGTCCTGGTCATGGAGGACGGCGGCCTGCGTTGGCGCATCCGTCGCGCCGGCGACAGCGCGCATTTCGCCGGCTACAAGGCGTTGCTGGCCGCCGAGCAGGTCGACGGGCGCTACATGGAGGCCATGCTTCACGCCGCCGCCAATCTGCATGATGCCGTGCATCATGGCGCGCCGCTGGCCTGCACGGGAGCCAGCGCGCTGGTAACGCAGGCGCTATGCGACGACATCCGGGAAATGGCGACAGGCAGGAGAAAGGCAGCGGATTGATGCCGCAAACATTTTGCGGCTGCGCGTAGGAATTCGTGGAATGCGCTCGTTATTGTCACTGGGGGCGGTGGCATGAGCGCACGTTGATCTGATTTGTGAGGTGGGGAAATGGCGCGCGAGCGAAACCGGCTTTATGCAATATGTTTGTCTGCGGGGGTTCTGCTTCTTGGTGTGGCCATTTATGCCTTGTCGCAAAAATATGTTCTGAATGTGGGAATTGGAAGTTCTCTAGTAATTGACGTCAACAGGTTGTCCATTGGTGTTATTGTCGGTGGACTTATTGGAGTATTTATCTCTTTATATTTTCGTATTTACATCGTAGTTATCTCAATTATTCCAGCAGTTGCGGTAGTTTATTTTATTGTTCTGTCCTGGGTGGGGTATTCTGTCGGCCCCAGCGGGCCGTCGCCGCTGCGTTTCGAAATCAAGGAAATTGCAGATGTGAGATATGCCTACGGCTTTTCCGTGGCGGCATTCACCGGGGATGATGGTCCTGAGGTCACTGTTTCCGACTCTTGGGCCAGTCGATTTCCGGGACCGCCAGAGGCCAAGGTGCTTCTTGTAAATCTCCGGCAAAACAAGCGTCAGGCCATCGTATCGGGGGAACGGTTCGATTTTTCGAAGTCGCCAGTCCGCGACGTCTACTTGTTTGAGCGCCATGTGCCCCATGATATCAATGGCGACGGACGTCTTGATATTGTCGGCGTTGTCAATTCGCACGATGCGGTCGTCGCCTATGTGGCGCCCGCGGCACCCGGCCAGCAATGGCAACGCAAGTTGCTGAGCAACAAGACGCCGGGCGCCGTTAACCTGGCCCTCGGTGACATTGATGGCGATGGTGACGATGACGTCGTCGTGACCATGCGCACGCAGGCGGCCACCTATCCGCATCGTGGCCGCGGCGTGATCTGGTTGCAGAATCCCGGACGAGATGATCGTGGGGGCGAGTGGCCAGTGCGGCAAATCGATGTCTCGGCGTCGTTTGCCGACACGCGTACGGTGCAGCTGGGCGATGTTAACGGTGACGGGCGCGTTGATGTTGTGGTTTCCGATCTTTCGACGGGACTGATGGCCTGGTTCGCGAATGTCGATGGCATGCGCTGGGTGCGTCGTGACATTGATCAGGTGAGCACAAAATATGCTCACTACAGCAAAATGACAGACTGGAATAATGATGGTTGGCCTGACCTGATTGTTGCTCATAGTCGGGGCGTTTCTCTTCTTATTAATATGGGTTATGGTGAGAGCTGGAAAGAAGACCGTATATTTGAGAAATCACGGCTTGTTGTATTCACACCGAGTCCTCATGCGCGCATTATAACAGACGTTGATCGTGGTGATCTCGACGGTGATGGTAAGGACGAGGTGATATTCTCTATTATGACTCCTGGAAAAGAAGATGTCGGGGGATTGTTCTACGGAAAATACGAGAATGGCAAATGGGCAACTTACAAGATTCAGCAAGAGCCTAGATCGATATATGAGGTTCAATATCTGAACACGGACATGGGCGGACCGGCCATATTGTATAATTGCCATGAAAGTGCGATCAGGATGGCGCGCGTCCGCAAAACATCCGATTGACGTTTCCATAAAGACGCGCGCGTTTCGTCGCGGGCTGGGGTGGCGCCATTCCCGATGGACGGGCGCGTCGGTTGGCTTTCGGTGCTGACAAGGCGGCGTTAGGTCCGCGTCACCGGCCAGACCACCGCATTGCCCTTGCCGCGGCCTCACCGAATTGCCGGGAAAACGCCGCCGTCAAAAGGTGGTCGACAGTCATTCTGTCGCCGGCTAAACGTCCACGTCGAGGTTGGCGATGTCGGTATTGCAACCGCGTGACCGGATGCGCAGCAGCCCGACAGCCCGACCGCAGGGGGATGTGGCTGGGTCGCCACACCCTAGCGGCACGGCAAATCGACGTTCGTCTGTCCGGACCCGAACGGTAGCTATCAGGTGGAAACATGAGTGTTGAAAGTCTCGCATGTCTGGGTGGCACGCCCGTCATCGCAGCGCCGCTCGAACCCTTCAAAAGTGTTGGCGAGGACGAGGTGGCCGCCGCTTCCGGGGTGATCCGCACCGGCGTGCTCTCCGCCTACATCGGCGCGCGTGGCGACGGCTTCATGGGCGGCGAGCACGTGCGGGCGTTCGAGCGGCAGGCGGCGGACTATTTCGGCGTCAAGCACGCGCTGGGCGTCAACAGCTGGACCTCGGGTCTCATCGCGGCGGTGGGTGCCGCCGGCATCGAGCCCGGCGACGAGATCATCACGACGCCCTGGACCATGGCGGCCACGGCGACCGCCATCCTGCATTTCAATGGCATCCCGCTGTTCGCCGACATCGAGCGCGACAGCTTCAACATCGACCCGGCGTGCGTCGAGGCGCTGATCGGTCCGCGCACCCGGGCCATCCTCGCGGTCGACATCTTCGGGCAGTCGGCCAACATGCGCGCCCTGCGGGCGATCGCCGACCGGCACGGCCTCATGCTGCTGACCGATACCGCCCAGGCCCCCGGCGCCTTCTATCACGGCGCGCCGACGGGCACGCTGGCGGACATCGGCGGGTTCAGCCTCAATTATCACAAGCACATCCACTGCGGCGAGGGCGGCATCCTGGTCACCAATGATGACCGGCTGGCCCAGCGGCTCCGGCTCCTGCGCAATCACGCCGAAGCGGTGATTGACAGCAACGAGCCGGCAGACCTCTGCAACATGCTGGGTTACAACTTCCGCATGGGGGAAATCGAGGCGGCGATCGCTTCGGTCCAGCTCGGCAAGCTGGCCGCCAGGGTGGAATCGCGCCAGCGGGCCGCGGCCCAGCTGAACGCGGGGCTTGCCGGTCTTGCCGGCCTGCGGACCCCGGTTGTTTCGGAGGGCTGCACGCATGTCTATTACGTCTATGGCCTGACGCTGGACACCGGGCAGCTCGGCGTGTCGCGCCAGCAGATCGTTGATGCTCTGCGCGCCGAGGGCGTTCCCGGCCTGATGGTCGGCTATCAGAACCTGCACCTGCTGCCCCTGTTCCGCAACCGCATCGCCTATGGCACGCAGGGTTTCCCGTGGACGTCGCCGTATGCCGGCCGTGACATCACCTACGGGCCAGGCCTGTGCCCGGTCGCCGAGGAGCTGCACGCCAGCAGCTTCATGGGGCTCAACCTGTGCATGTTCGAGTTCGCGCCGGCGGACGTGGAGCTGATGATCAGCGCCTTCCGCAAGGTGTGGAACAACCTGGATGCGTTGCGGGCGCAGGCGGCGGCCTGACGGCCGCGCCTTCGGTGGCCGGTGGCCCGGCGCCCGTCGAGCGATGCGAAGAGGTTGAATGACTCCAGACCTTCACGGCCGGCTGACCCGGATTCGCCCTTTCCAGGAAGGCGATCTCACGCCGGATTATATCGGGTGGCTCAATGATCCCGAAGTGGTCCGCTACAGCAACCAGCGCTTCCGGCGGCATGATGTCGACAGTTGCCGCGCCTACCTGGCCAGCTTCGCCGGCAGCAGCAACCATTTCCTGAGTGTGCGACGGGCCGACGACGATCGCCCGGTCGGTACGATGACCGCCTATCTGCAACCGCATCACGGCACGGCCGATGTCGGAATCATGATCGGCGCCCGTGATGTCTGGGGGCTGGGCTATGGTCAGGATGCCTGGAATCAGGTGCTTGCCTGGCTGCTGGCGCGACCGGACATTCGCAAGGTGACAGCCGGGACCCTGGCCTGCAACACGGGGATGATCCGCCTGGCCGAGCGATCCGGCATGACGCTCGAAGGCCGGCGCGTCGGCCAGGAGATCGTCGAGGGCGTGCCGACCGATATCCTCTACTTCGCGAAGTTCGCGCATGATTGATCTGCCGGCCCCCCTCGCCGTGGTCTGTCATGATGCCGGCGCCGCGAACATCATCCTGAGCTGGCTGAAGGCCTCCCCGGGGCTGGACGTGCGGCCGGCGATGGCCGGTCCGGCGGCCGCATTGTGGCAACGGATCTTTGCCGACCGTCCGCTGCTGCCATCCGTCGAGGACGCGCTCGATGGCGCCGCCGCCCTGCTGAGCGGGACCGGCTGGGCCAGCGACCTGGAGCACGTCGCGCGCCTGCAGGCCCGGCGGCGTGGCCTGCCCTCGGTCGCCGTCATTGATCACTGGGTGAACTACCGGGCGCGTTTCGTCCGCGACGGTCAGGAGGTCTTGCCGGACGCCTTCTGGGTGACTGACGCCCCTGCCGAGGCCGAGGCCCGGCGCTGTTTTCCGGGCGCGCCGGTGGTCGTCCGGCCCAATCTGTATCTTGAGGAGCAGGTCGGCCGGATTCCGGCCAGCCCGCCAGCGGGCGGAAATGATGTGCTCTACATTCTGGAGCCGGCGCGCAGCACCTGGGGGCGCTCCACGCCGGGCGAGTTTCAGGCGCTGGACTATTTCATGGCCCATCGCCAGCGGGCGGGCATTGATCCGGACGCTGCCATCTGGCTCAGGCCGCACCCTTCCGACCCGGCGGGAAAATATGACGACTGGCTGTCCCGGCAGACGGGCGTGCGGGTTGGCCTGGACCGGCATGCCGACCTTGCCGCGGCGGTGGGCAACGCCCGTATCGTCGCGGGTTGCGAGTCCTTCGCGCTGGTAGTAGCGCTGTCGGCGGGTCGGCGGGTCGTCTGCACCCTGCCGCCCTGGGCGCCACCGTGTTCGTTGCCCCATGCCGGGTTGATTCACCTTAAGTCCCTCGCGTCACCGGACGAAATTTGAGTGATCGGATGAAATACTGCCCCCGCTGCCTGCAGCCCGATACGCGGCCGAACACGAAGTTCACCGACGCCGGCATTTGCCCTGCCTGTGACTATTTCGAGCGGTTGCAGTACGTCGACTGGCAGGAGCGCTTCGAGATTCTCGAGGATCTGCTGGCGAACTACCGCCGCAAGCCGGGGCAGGAGTTCGACTGCATCATCGGTGTCAGCGGCGGCAAGGACAGTACGCGTCAGGCGCTGTGGGTGCGCGACAAGCTGGGCCTGAAACCCTTGCTGGCCTGCCTCAGTTACCCGCCGGAGCAGGTGACCGAACGAGGCGTCGACAATATCTCGAACCTGATCGAGCAGGGCTTCGACGTCGTCATTTCGGCGCCGGCACCCGGCACCTGGCGCAAGCTGATGCGCGAGTCCTTCCTGCGCTTCACCAACTGGGCGAAGTCAACCGAACTCGCCCTGTTCAGCTCGGTGCCGCAGTTGGCCATCCGCTATGGCATTCCGCTTATCCTGTGGGGCGAGAACCCCGGCCTGCAGCTGGGCGACCTCAAGACGCTGGGCCGCACCGGCTATGACGGCAACAATCTGCGCTACATGAACACCCTGTCGGGCGGCGCGCTGGACTGGATGGTCGAGGCGGGCGTGCCGGCCGCCGAACTGCTGCCCTATCATTATCCCGCCCCCGAGGCGTTCGAGGCCCATGGCCTGCAGATCGTCTATCTCGGCTGGTTTCTCGGCGACTGGTCGCTGGTGAACAACGGCATGTATTCCGCCGCCAGCGGCCTGCGCATCCGTGAGGACACGGTCGACAATACCGGCGATCTGGCCGGCGTCACCTCGCTCGACGAGGACTGGGTGACGCTCAATCAGATGATCAAATACTACAAGTTCGGGTTCGGCCGCGTCACCGACTACGTGAACGAGGAAATCCGGCTGGGACGACTGACACGCGACGCGGCCATCACGCTGGTCGAGAAGTACGATGACGCCTGCTCGCCGGCCTATATCGCGGATTTCTGCGACTACATCGGCATCGGCGTCGACGCCTTCTGGGATCAGGTGCGCCGGTCGACCAATCCGGATCTGTTCGAGATCAAGCCGTCGGGCGAGATTGTCCGCCGCTTCAAGGTCGGAGTGGGGCTGTGACCCGGCGTACCATCGGCATCATCGACTATGGCGCCGGCAACCTGTCGTCGGTCCAGCGGGCGCTGCACACGCTGGGTTACCGTTGCCGGGTCAGCAATGAAAGCACGGTCCTCGACGAGGTTGATCTGCTGCTGCTGCCCGGCGTGGGGGCATTTCCGGCGGCCATGGCTGGCCTGTCGGGTCTGGGGCTGGATACCTACCTGCGACAGCAGGCGCGGCTGGGGCGGCCCCTCATCGGTATCTGTCTGGGTATGCAGTTGCTCGTCGACGTGTCGACGGAGCATCGGGTTACGGCGGGCCTCGGCCTCATCCCCGGCACCGTCGCGCCGCTGACACCGGCGCGCTGGCACATCGGCTGGAATAACCTGGAGGTCATCGGTCAGGATCCGTTGCTGCGGCCGAGCGACGGCCAGGCCTTCTATTTCAATCACAGCTATGCGCTGCAGGTGCCGCCGGAGTATCAGGTCGGCATCGCCCGCTTGCGGGAGCCCTTCACCGTGGCCATCCGGCGCGGGCCGATTGTCGGCCTGCAGTTTCATCCCGAAAAGAGCCAGGGCGCGGGCCGGCAGTTGCTGCGGAATCTCATCGAGGGGCTGTGCTCGTGATCAGGAAGCGTTTGGCCGCGGTGGTCACCGTGCGTGACGGCCAGGCCGTCCAGTCGTTTGGCTATCGTCGCTATCTGCCGCTCGGCCGGCCCGAGATCCTGGTCGAGAACCTCGATCGCTGGGGCGCCGACGAGATCATCCTCCAGTGCATTGACCGGGGGGGCGCCGGCCCGGACTTCGCGCTGCTGGAGCGGGTCAGCCGTCTTGGCCTGTCGACGCCGCTGATCTACGTTGGCGGAATCCGCTCCGTCGACCAGGCGGTGCGGGCGGTGCAGTCGGGGGCTGATCGTATCGGTGTCGATGCCCTGCTGCGGGACGATCCGGCGACAGTCGCGACCCTGGCCGAACCGCTGGGCGCGCAGGCCGTCATTGCGGCGCTGCCGGTGGCGCGCGCGCCGGAGGGTCTGCACTGGTACGATTATCGCAACGGCACCAGCCGCCCGCTGGCGGGGCCTGTCCTTCAGGTGCTGGACTCCGGCGCGGTGTCGGAGGTCATGCTGATCGACTGGCGCCATGAAGGCTCACCCGCTGGCTTCGACATGGCCCTGCCCGATGCCTTTCCCCTGCCCGGCATGCCGCTCATTCCGTTCGGCGGGCTCAGTGAGCCCGACCAGATGCGGTCGCTGCTCGAACGCCCGGCCGTTGCCGCCATAGCGGTCGGCAACTTCCTCAGTTACCGGGAGCACGCCGTGCAGACGCTGAAGCAGCAACTTGCCGGCGTACCGCTGCGCCCGCCCTTTTACGATCGCCGGATGTGGAGCTGATCGATGCGTATCGATACGTGCCGCCGTTGCCTGTATGCCCGGCCCCATCCGCTGGGCCTTGTCCTGGATGACGAGGGCATCTGTTCGGGTTGCCGCGTTCATGAGGAGAAGGATCGCCTGGACTGGGAGGCGCGCTGGCATCAGCTGGAGCGTGTTGTCGCACCGTATCGCAGCCGGACCGGCGACACCTACGACTGCATCGTGCCCGTCAGCGGCGCCAACGACTCCTACTGGATCGTCCACCTGGTCAAGGAGCGTCTGGGCCTCAACCCGTTGCTGGTGAGCTACAACAAGCAGTTCAACACCGCTGTCGGTGTCAGGAATCTGGCCAATCTGCGCATTCGCTTCAATTGCGACATCCTGATGCAGAATGTGAACGCCCTGTCGGTGAAGAAGATCACCCGGACGACCTTGCGCAAGCTGGGAAGCATCTACTGGCATTGCCTGGCCGGCCAGACGGTGTTCCCGGTGCAGACCGCAGTGCGCTACAAGGTGCCGCTGATCATCTGGGGGGCGCACCAGGGCCTGGAGCAGGTCGGTATGTTCTCCCACGAACATGAAGTCGAGATGAGCCGGCGCTATCGCAAGGATCATGACATCATGGGCTGCGAGGATCGCGAGCTGCTGTCGATCTTCGATACCCTCGGCGAGGACGACGTCCGCCATTACCGCTATCCCGACGACGCGGATCTGGAGGCCGTTGGCGTCCGGGGCATCTATCTTGGCAACTATGTGCGCTGGGACCCCAAGGCCCAGCACGAGGCGATGATCGCGGCGCACGATTACCGCACGACCGCCTTCGGCCGGACCTTCGATTGCTACGACCATGTCGACTGCCACAACTACATGGAGATCCATGACCTGCTGAAGCTGTACAAGCACGGCTACTCCAAGGTCACCGATCATGCGTCGCGGGAAATCCGCCACGGCCGGCTGTCGCGCGAGGCGGCGCTGGCGCTGGTCCGGCGCCACGAGCTGGTGCCCCCGCGCCACGTCGACAAATTCTGCGACTGGCTGGGTATCGATCCGCGCGGGTTGCAGTTCCTCATGGACCAGCACCGCAATCCTGCCTATTGGACGCAGACCGCGCCGGGCCAATGGGCCTTCCATGGCTGGAGCAGTCTGCACGGCGACGTCGATCCATCCCGCGGCGATGACGCCATCGACTTCCAGGTCACGGCGCCCGTCGCCGGCACGTCGCGCGGCGGCTACATCACGGTTGGCAAAGGCTACCCATGACACCCACCATCCTTTGCCTGTCGCGTTCGTATCTCTCTCACCTGTTGCCGACCCTGGGCGCCCGCGACACCCGGGCGCGTTATCTGCACATCGTCCAGACCGACAAGGAAGCGGCACGGGTGGCGGCGGCCGGCGGCGAGGTTGTCCTCAACATTCAGGCCGTGGTGCGCGAGGCCCTGAGCCAGTCGTCGGCGCCGGTCTGGCAGGAGCCGGACGATTTCCGCGCGACAACGGGCTTCCCCTGGTCGCCCATCCATGCCGACCGCTATCTGCCGGCTTTTCCGCCGCCGGTCCGCGCCCGGATCGCCGGTGCCTTGTTCGCCGCGCTGCAGGATCTGTTCGCCCGTTACCGGATCACGGCCTTTCTCAGCGAGCCCGTCGCGCTGTTCGTGACCCATGCCATCTTCTATCTGTGTCGCCGCCACGATGTCCGGCTGCTGATGTGGGCCAACAGCTATTTTCCCGACTATTTCTACTTTGCCGACGCGATCGAGATTTCGCGGCCGGTGCGCCGCGAGGCCATGCCCGAGGCCGAAATCGCCTCCCTGCGCGACCGCGTGGCGGCGTTTGTCCACGGCGTGGTCGCCGATCGCGCCGGTCCGGCCTATCATCATTCTTTCCTGGCCCGCCAGCTGTCCCGCTTCAGCTATTTCAAGCAGCGCCGGGGCGAGGAGCCACTGGTGCTGCGGCCGGGCATCGGCAGCCGGCTGATGCAGTGCGGCCGCCTGGGGCGGGCCGTCGCGGCGCGGATGCTGTTCCCGCGGTGGTCGGACTTCATGACCGCGGGCGCGGTGGGCGAGCACCGTGCCTTCCTGCGGGCATTGTTCACGCCCCGGTCCATCTATGATCCCCTGCCGGCAGACTATGCGCCCGGCAACGTGATGTACCCGTTGCAATATGAGCCGGAAGCCTCGTTGCTCTATTTCGCGCCGGATTTCTGCAACCAGCTCGCCTTCGTCGAGACGTTGCTGCGCGCGCTGCCGGACGGGCATCTGCTGTGGGTCAAGGAACACCCCAACCAGTTCGGCGCCCTGGGCGCCCGCCCGTGGCAGGCCCTGCGCAAGCGATACAGCGCGCTGCGTTTCGTGCACGGGCGCGAAAGCGGCCGCCAGCTGATCCGCAAGGCCGGACTGGTGGCGGCGATCTCCAGCAGCGCCGGCATGGATGCGTTGCTGCTGGGCCGCCGGGTCCTGGTGGCGGGGCAGGTCTATTACCGTCATTTCACGGGCGCGATCCCGGTGTCATCGCCGGGCGACATCGCGCGCCAGCTCAATGACGCTTCCAATTACGGTCCGGTGGACAATCTGGAGGCCAATATCGAGGAGCTGGTCCGGTTTGGTTCGGCCTGTCATCCGGGCGACCCGCAACCGGCCCATGACCTGTTCACCGAGGCCAATCTGGATCGGCTTGTCGCGGCCATCCACGCCGAGACCGGATGGGCTGAACCAGGCCCAGTGGGAGACCGCGATTGAAACGCTGGCTGTTGGCCCTCTGGTCGATCGAGGTGCATATCCGCGCGATCATCGGGCTTGCGCGTTATCTTGATCGGCGACTGCCGTGGGCGGGACACTATGTCGCCCTCGTCATCGATCGACTCCTGCTGATACTCTATGGTGTCGATGTGACGTCGGCGCGCGTGAATGTGCGCAAGTTGTCTGTTTCACATCCAGTCGGGGTGTTGCTGGGCGGTAATGGTATCGTATCGCCGGGTCGCGTTGTTGTAATGGCGGGGGTGAAGTTTGTTGGTCGCAGCCCGACGAACCCAGAATACTTGGCCCGCCACAAAGAAGGCAGGGTATTTGTCCTGGGAGATAACGTCGTTATAGGGGCCGGTAGCATTCTCGTCGGTCCGCTTGACGTTTGTGATAACGTTGTTATCGGTGCGATGTCGCTGGTAAATCGTTCCATTACTGAGCCCGGCGTCTATGTGGGCATACCTGCTGTCAAAATTAGCGATGATGTAACCGAGGAATGGGTTGCACATCTTTGATTTATCGGAGGTGGACATGTCGTTAGGCCGGACTGCCGCGAGTTTTCTCCGCTGGCGCCTGGTGCCGGTGCGTTATGCCGGCCGCGTCGCGCGGCTGCGTCCGCGCCATTTCCGGCGGCTGCCGCCGGTCCGGACGGCTTTGGCGGCGGAGATCGCTCGGGAAGGTTACGCCATCGGCCCTGTGCTGGGCGCGTCGGAAACCGCCGCCATCAATGAGCGCTATCGCCCGCGGATCGCCGGTGTGGCGCGCAAGGATGACGGCCATCCGTTCGTCAACCTGCTGACGGCGGCCGACCTCTCGGCCGATGACCCGGTTGTGCGCCTGGCCTTTTCGCCGCAGATTCTGGATGTCGCGGCTGACTATTTCGGCGGGGCGTGCATTCTCGACAGCATCCAGGTGCTGTATTCCTATCCGACCGAAATGCCGCTGCGCGAGAGCCAGAAGTGGCACAAGGACTATGGCGATTCGCGCTCATTCCACTGCATCATCTACCTCAATGACGTGCTGACCGAGGCTGACGGTCCCTTTGTCTTCGTCAACAGGAGCGACACCGGGAAGATTGGCGCGGCCCCGATCATCCGCCGCATTCCCGATGACAGGTTCCTCCAGGAACTGGGGCCCGGCAAGGTTCGCAGTTTCCTGGCGCCTGCCGGCTCGTCGGTCTATGTCGACCCGGCGGCCTGCTATCATTACGGCAGCCGATGCCGCAACGACGGGGGGCGGCTGGCGTTGTTCGTGACATTCAATTCCACCACGCCGTTCGTGGCGCCGATGCCGATTGTAAGCCAGAACCGGCGGGCGCTGTTCGAGATTGCGCGGTCGCTGCGTGGCGATTTGAGTGTGTCGTTTCTTGAAGATTTGCTGGAACTGTCATGATGGCGTTTGATCGCTGCCTGCCGATGGCCGTCGAGTCCTGACGTAGGAGTCCCGGCACCACCATGACATCGTTTCTCTTCTGGATGCTCGTGGCGGCCGGACTGGGCTTCCTGAAAGCCATCGTGCTCGCACAGACAATGGTGCCGCTGGAATACGGGCATTACGTCACGATCCTGGGCGGTGCCCTGCTGGCCGGCACGATCCTGAGTTTCGGCGCGGTGGAGGTGACGGCGAAGCTCTACCCCCGCCTCTGGGTGGACGAGCGCCGGCCTGAGATCCGCGACCACGCGGCGCGGCTGATGCGGCGTCTGGGCGCCCGGTTTCTGCTGGCGACCGGCGTGGTGGCGCTGGCGGCCCACGTCGTTGACATCGGCTATTCGCCATTCATCTACATGTGCGCCGGCCTGCTGGGCCTGCTGAGCCTTTTCCTGAACGTGGTCGCGGCCCTGGTCCGGGCTGTCGGGCAGGATTCGCTGCTGCAGCGGTTTACGCTGACACGCGCCGGCATTTCGTTCGTGCTGACGTGCGTGGCGGGCTGGAAATGGGGCGGCGTCGGCGCCATTCTCGGCGAGGCCGTCGCCGCCGGGCTGAGCCTGCTGCTGGCGCGCTGGTCGGTATTCGCGCGGTTCTCGGGCGAGGCGGTACCCGACGCGCCGAAGATCGAGGAGACCGGGGGCGGCAATCTTTATCTGTCCCGACTGCTGACCTCATCAACCGAGTTATCCGACCGCGGGTTCGTCAACGCGGCGCTCGGCGCGGCGACCGCCGGCACTTACGGTGTTCTGGCGCTTGTCTTCCAGGCGGGCCAGTTGCTTGCCAATACCATGGCGCAGCGCATTGGCCCGTCGGTCGTCAAGATGGCGCACAGTGGCTACGGCGCCAAAGCCGGCCTCGTTGCCATGAAAGAGGCCGCCCTGCTGATGTTCATGGCGTCGGCGGGGATACTGGTGATGATCGGCGGTCTCAAATACAGCGGCATGTTCGACAGCATTTTCGGGAAATATGATATCGGATACGGCCATATCCTGCTGGCAAGCGGCATATCATTCTTCCAGATCTACAATATATTGATATTTGTCCTCATTGCGGAAGACCGGGAGCGTCAGGTTCTGTGGGCCAGTGTGGCCTCGGCGATCTTTTTCTACGGCGCCTATGCATGGGGCGCTATGCAGCGACTGGATCTGTACTGGTTTCTGGCCTCGATATTAATGTCGAAGGTCGTGCTGTCGCTGGCGCTGCTGTTCTTTATGCGAACGGGCGCTTCCGCCCCGCGCTCCGGGTCGGGCGGCGGTTCCGCCCCCTGATCGGGCATGCCATGCGGCCACCCTTCAGCCTGATGTTGTCGCCGCGAATGTCTCGCGCCAGCCGGTGAAGGGTTGATCCGGGGCCGCCGTCGGGGCATCTCTCCTGCGTCCTCACATCCAGGTGGAATTGGCGAGCATGAAAATTCTGATCACGGGTGGCGCTGGCTTCATCGGCCAGGCGCTGAGCCTCAAGTTGCGCGGCCTGGGCCATGACGTGCTGGTGATCGACAACCTGTCACCACAGATCCACGGCGAGCTGCCGCAACTCACGCTGCCCGAGGGCGTCACCTTTGTGCGTCTGGATGCGGGCCAGCTGGGCGATCGGCTCGATCTCGTCGACGGCTGCGATGCCGTCTATCATCTGGCGGCGGAAACCGGCACCGCACAGTCGATGTATGAGGTCCGCAAATATGTTGGCGTGAATGACGGCGGCACGGCGGCGCTGCTGGAAGCCATCGGCAAGTGCAGTCACCGTCCCCGGCGGCTGATCCTGGCATCAAGCCGCAGTGTCTATGGCGAGGGCGCGTACGTCTCGGCGGCGGCGCCAACGGCGGTCATCCAGCCCGCGCCGCGGACCAGGGAGCAGCTGCTGGCCGGCCAGTGGGAGATCATCGCCGACGACGGCGAGCCGCTGAAGCCCGTGCCAACACCGGAAACGCTGCCGTTTGCGCCGGGCTCGGTCTATGCGGCGACCAAAGCCGCGCAGGAGCTGCTGGTGTCTTCCGCCGCCGCGGCGCTGGGCTACACGCCAGTCATCTTCCGCTTCCAGAATGTGTTTGGCGCCGGGCAGTCGCTGCGCAATCCCTACACCGGGATCATCTCGATCTTCTTCAACCGCGCCCGACAGGGCCTGGAAATCCCCATCTACGAGGACGGCCTGGAGTCGCGCGATTTCGTGTACATCGACGACATCGTCGAGGGCCTGGTCCGTGGCCTGGACGCCGATGTGCCGCCGGGTGCCGTGATGAATCTGGGGGCCGGGGTTCCGACCTCGGTTTCCCGGCTGGCGCGGGTGCTGCTGTCGGCGGCCGGTCTCGATGTACCGGTGCGGGTCACCGGGCAGTTTCGCGTTGGCGACATCCGCCATTGCTATGCCGACCTCGCCCGGGCGCGCGCCATTCTGGGTTTCGAACCGCGGGTGTCGCTGGAGGAGGGCCTGCGGCGATTCTGTGCCTGGGCGGCGACCCAGCCGGTTCATGTCGATCAGCTCGACAAGGCCACCGAGGAGCTGCGCCGCAAGGGGCTCGCGAAATGATCACCCGTTGACGGCGGTGTCGCTGCGGTGATCGGGGCATCCCGGCGACGGCAGCCCCATCATTTCCTGCAGATCGTCGACAAAGCGGTCGATGGACAGAAAATAGTCCTCCGCATCGCTCAGTGGCGGCAGCGGTGCCGGTCGGGGGTCCAGCCCGCCGGCCTGCGGCGCCTCGTCCAGCAAGACGACGCGGGACTGCAGGCTCGCCGGCAACCGCCGGACATGACGGTTGAAGGTTACCAGCCGGGCGCCGGCGCGTAACGCTTCAAAGGTGCGGGCGGTGAGGCCGTTCTGGGCGGGGTGGGGAATGTCGAGCACATAACACGAGCGGAACAGGGTGTCGGCGATCTCCTGGCGGGAGAACGCCGTCGTCGACACGATGCGGCGAAAGGCGAAGTCGTCGATGCGGCGCAACGCCTTCAGCAGGAAGACCAGCCTTGAGTGGCTGAAGATCTTGAGATCGACCTGATCGGCCACCGCAGGGAAATGACGCAGCACCCGGCGCAGCAGGGTCGAGCGGTTGGAGTGCAGCGTACCGCAGAAGGACAGCGCGATGTCACGGGGCGCACCGCTGCCATGCAGTCGGGCGCTGAAAACGTCATCGGCGAACAGCGGAATATAGCGCAGATTGAGCCGCTGGGCGTCGACGGGGTCGAAGGTGGCGAGCGCCGTCAGCTCGCTGCGCAGGTGAATGAAGTCCGGTTTGTTGCGAAGGCTGTCCCAGCTGTAGAAGAACAGCTTGAGCCCCCGCGCCCGCAGCCGCGCCGCATGCGCAGGCCCGACGGCTTCCGCGTTGATCATCAGCACGTGGGTGAAGCCCTCGTCGATGATCGTCTCGATGATGCCCGCCAGATGCCGTTCGCGTGCCCCGGGCAGGGCTTTGTGCAAGCCGGCCCGATAATAGATCTTGGCGGCAACACTGTTGGCGTGACGCTCGTCGAAGAACCGGGCCTCGATGCCGCGCTGCTGCAGCCGGGCCACAACCGCCTGGACATAGGAAAAGAAATTCGGTCCGATGACTGCCAGTTTCATGTTTCTTTGATCCAGACTAGGCGGAAGCGACATCCGGGCCGGATCGTGGCCGCACGACCGCCGGGACGCCGGCGGCAAGGCTGCCGGCCGGAACATCGCTCAACACGACGGCATTGGCGGCGACAACCACATTGCTGGCGATGTGCACCGGCCCCAGCACCTTGGCGCCAACCGAGAGGGTGACATGGTCGCTGATTGTGGGTCTGGTGGCGGGGTCATAGCCGAAATCAGCTTCGCGGGCGCCCAATGTCACCTGGTGGAAGATGGTGACATTGCTGCCGATGGCGGCGGCACCCAGCACCGTCCCCTGGGTGTGGGGCAGCACCAGGCCCGGCCCGATTTCCAGTCTCGCCGGCACCTCGATGCCGAACAGGACAAAATTGACGAAGCTCCAGAATTTGGCGGTGCGCCGCCAGCCCGCGCCGTGACAGGCCCCGGCAAGCCGAATCAGGACAACCGGCAGAAAGCGGGGACTGAAGTGGGCGCTCCAGCGGCGCTTGCGCGCCGGCATCGCCGAAAGTTGATTGAGCCTGTTCCAGTCCGCATCAAGCAGGAAGGAGAGAGGCAATGCCATGGTCGGAAAGCTCGCAGAGAAGGGTGGCGGGACGCGCTGTCCTGCCTGCGCATACAGGCGACGGCGCTGTCTGACCAGTCCCGCAGTCGGTGGCGCGCGTCCGCCGGCGAGGGCGTCAGGCATATCACTGCAGGGGAGCTGCTTCACAGCAACTGGTGGAGCCGAGGGGAATCGAACCCCTGACCTCTACAATGCCATTGTAGCGCTCTCCCAACTGAGCTACGGCCCCGAAAACCAGACGCGGCGCTTGGGTTCGCCGCTATGTCGAGGCGGGGCTATTACTAGATGGCCGCCGCCGGTGCAAGCACCTAATCGGTGCTCGCCGAACAATCTTTATTCTTCTTCCATGCCCGGGTCGACGACCTCCGACAGGTCGGCGTCGTCGTCGTCCAGGCTGACGTCGCCGGTGCTGTCGTCGGCGTCTTCCAGATCCGCGTCCAGCAGGTCGTCGGCCTCGATCAGCTCCGCTTCCTCGCCATCCACCCGGGCCTTGGCCTTGGCGGCGTCCTCGAACGGCAGCGGCTGCTTCGACTTCAGGATCGGCTCCGGCACCCAGGCATTCCCGCAGTTGATGCAGGTTACCGGGTCAGCCTTGCCCAGATCATAAAAGCGCGTGTTGCACCGCGGGCAGGTCTGCTTGGAACCCCATTCCGGTTTGACCACGCTTGGCCTCCTCAGAGCGGCTCCGCCGATGAGCGCGGAGCAGGCAAAAGGTTGAACAGCGGCGCAAGACTGGCTTCGCCGCGAAGTGGCGGCGTCCTTGCCACAGCGCCCCACCGCTGTCAAAAGGATTCGCGTTTGGCGACCCCCCGGTCGCCCCTGCTTCCAGGTTCCACAGAAAGTTCGTTCGTGCCGCAGCTGATTGCCTGTTCCGCGTCGTCGCTTTCGGGCCGTGTCCGTGTGCCCGGTGACAAGTCCATCTCGCATCGGGCGCTGATGCTGGGCTGTCTGGCCGTCGGCGAAACCCGGATCGAGGGTCTGCTGGAGGGCGAGGACGTGCTGGCCACCGCGGCCGCCATGCGTGCCTTCGGCGCCCATGTCGAGAAGCTGCCCGACCTTGATGGCGTCACCGGCCGCTGGCGGGTTCAGGGCGTTGGCGTCGGCAGCCTGCTGGAGCCGGTGACGGCGCTGGAGATGGGCAATTCGGGCACCTCGACGCGGCTGATCATGGGGCTGGTCGCCAGCCACCCGATCACCGCCACCTTCACCGGCGACGCCTCGCTCAGCCGGCGGCCGATGCAGCGGGTGATGACGCCGCTGGCCGAGATGGGCGCCCGCTTCACCGCCCGCGACGGCGACAAGCTGCCGATGACCGTTACCGGCCGCTATCCCTGCGTGCCCATCCGCTACACCCTGCCGGTGGCCTCGGCCCAGGTGAAGTCGGCGATCCTGCTGGCGGGCCTCAACACGCCGGGCATCACCACCGTCATCGAGCGGGAACCCACCCGCGACCACAGTGAACGGATGCTGCGCGGCTTCGGCGCCGACATCCGTATCGAGGAGACGCCACAGGGACGCGCCATCTCGGTGGTCGGCGAGGCGACCTTGCGGCCGGCCGACATCGTGGTCCCCGGCGACCCGTCGTCGGCCGCCTTCCCGGTGGTGGCGGCGGCCATCGTCCCGGGGTCAGACGTGGTGGTGGAGAATGTCGGCATCAACCCCACCCGCGCCGGCCTGTTCGCGGTGCTGCGCGAAATGGGCGCCGACCTCGGCTTCGAGAATGAACGCGAGGTGGGGGGCGAGCCGGTGGCCGACATCCGGGTGCGCGGACGCGCGCTGCGCGGCGTCGAGGTGCCGCCGGAGATCGCGCCGACCATGATCGACGAATACCCCATCCTGGCGGTCGCCGCCGCCTTCGCCGCCGGCCGCACCATCATGCGCGGCATCGGCGAGCTGCGGGTGAAGGAGTCCGACCGCATCGCCATGATGGCGGCGGGCCTGGCGGCTTGCGGTGTCGGGGTCATCGAGGAGCCGGAGGGACTGATCGTCGAGGGCACGGGCGGCGAGCCGGTGGCCGGTGGCGCCACCATCGAGACCCGGCTCGACCACCGCATCGCCATGAGCTTCGCCGTGCTCGGGTTGCGGGCACGCGCCGCCGTCACCATTGACGACGCCGCGCCCATCGCCACCAGCTTTCCCGCCTTCCTCAATCTGATGACCGGACTTGGCGCGCCGCTGGCGCTGGCGGAGGTGGCGGCGTGATCATCGCGGTTGACGGCCCGTCGGCCTCCGGCAAGGGCACGCTCGCCAGGCGACTGGCACGCCACTACGGCCTGAAGCATCTCGACACCGGCGCGCTCTACCGCGTCACCGGGCTTGCCGTGCGGCTGGCCGGCGGTGATCCGGCGGACCCGGTGGCGGCGGAAGCGGCCGCCCGCGCGCTCGATCTGTCGCTGCTGGAACACCCCGACCTGCGCACCGAGGACGCCGGCGCCGCGGCCTCGAAGGTCGCCGCCATTCCGGCGGTGCGCGCGGCGCTGCTGCAGTTCCAGCGTGATTTCGCCCACGAGGCGCCCGGCGCGGTGCTGGACGGGCGGGACATCGGCACTGTCGTCTGCCCCGAGGCGGACGCCAAGCTGTTCGTGGTGGCGCGCGCCGACATCCGGGCCCGGCGCCGGTTCGACGAGCTGTCGGCGCGTGGCGACTCGGTGGACTATGCCGCCGTGCTGGCCGACATCGAGGCGCGCGACGCGCGGGATTCGTCGCGCGCGGTGGCGCCGCTGGCGCCGGCTGACGACGCACTCTTGCTCGATACCAGCGAATTGGCTATAGACGCCGCGTTTTCCGAGGCTGTGCGCCTCATCGAAAGCAGGATCGGCTCACGCCACGCGCGGCCCTGACGGCCCGGACGACCCCGTCGCCCGCCGGCCATGTATCGGGACCACGCGCGCGAGCGCCAGCATCAGTAGCGTGACCGGCGGGGGAACAAGGCCCCGGCCGACGCTGCTGTTTTGGCGTTCCGGCCTCTGAGCCCAAGGCCGGCGGGCGCGGATGGTCCGCGTCGGCTGTGGCAAGACCGCCGGAACCAACCGGCAGGCCGGAAAGACCACTGAAAGGACTTACAACCTGATGTCTATCGCAAACCCGACCCGCGACGATTTCGCGGCAATGCTCGAAAGCTCCCTTGGCGCCGCCCAGTCGTTTGACGGCCGCGTCGTGAAGGGCACGGTCACCGCCATCGACAACGACATGGTGATCGTCGATGTCGGCCTCAAGTCCGAGGGCCGCATCCCGCTCAAGGAATTCGCGCCGCATGGCGAAAAGGCCGACATCAATGTCGGCGACCTCATCGACGTCTATGTCGACCGCATCGAGAACGCCATGGGCGAGGCCATGCTGTCGCGCGATCGCGCGCGCCGTGAAGCCGCCTGGGACAAGCTGGAATCGCTGTATGCCGAGGGCACCCGCGTTGACGGCGTGATCTTCGGTCGCGTCAAGGGCGGTTTCACCGTCGATCTCTCCGGCGCCGTGGCCTTCCTGCCCGGCAGCCAGGTCGACATCCGCCCGATCCGCGACGTCACCCCGCTGATGAACATCCCGCAGCCGTTCCAGATCCTGAAGATGGACCGCCGCCGCGGCAACATCGTCGTTTCCCGCCGCGCCGTGCTGGAAGAGACCCGCGCCGAGCAGCGTTCGGGCCTTATCCAGACCCTGGTCGAGGGTCAGGTCATCGAGGGCGTGGTCAAGAACATCACCGACTACGGTGCGTTCATCGATCTCGGCGGCATCGACGGCCTGCTGCACGTCACCGACATGAGCTACCGCCGCGTCGGCCACCCGTCGGAAGTGCTGAACATCGGCGACACCGTGCGCGTCCAGATCATCCGCATCAACCGCGACACCCAGCGCATCTCGCTGGGCATGAAGCAGCTTGAGTCGGATCCGTGGGAAGGCGCGGGCGCCAAGTATCCGATCGGCGCCAAGTTCTCGGGTCGTGTCACCAACATCACCGACTACGGCGCGTTCGTGGAACTGGAGCCGGGCGTCGAGGGCCTGGTGCACGTTTCCGAGATGAGCTGGGTGAAGAAGAACGTCCACCCGGGCAAGATCGTCTCCACCTCGCAGGAAGTGGAAGTGATGATCCTGGAGGTCGACGAGGACAAGCGCCGTATCTCGCTGGGCCTGAAGCAGTGCGCCGACAATCCGTGGGCCGTGTTCGCCGAGAAGTATCCGGTGGGCGCCACCGTCGAGGGCGAGGTCAAGAACACCACCGAGTTCGGCCTGTTCATCGGTCTCGATGGCGAGGTCGACGGCATGGTCCACATGTCCGACGTTGCCTGGGGCAAGTCTGGCGAGGACGCGCTGGCCGGCTTCCGCCGCGGCGAGATGGTCAAGGCGGTGGTGCTCGATGTCGACATCGAGAAGGAACGCATCAGCCTTGGCATCAAGCAGCTTGACCAGGCCGGTCAGGCGGCGTCCGACAAGCGTCGTGGCGATGTCGTCACCTGCGTCGTCACCGACGTGAAGGACAGCGGCATCGACGTCCAGATCGGCGATGGCGGCCCGATCGCCTTCATCAAGCGTTCGGACCTCAGCCGCGACCGCGACGAACAGCGTCCGGACCGCTTCCAGGTTGGCCAGAAGGTCGATGCCCTGGTGGTTGGTGTCGACCGTCAGACCAAGAAGATGCAGCTGTCCATCAAGGCGCTGGAAATCGCCGAGGAGCAGCAGGCGGTGCAGCAGTACGGCTCGTCCGACTCGGGCGCGTCGCTGGGCGACATCCTGGGTGCGGCGCTCAGCAAGGCCAAGGATCCTCGCTGATACGGCGATATCCAATTGGACAGTCGACGATGAAAGAGGCCCCGCCAACCCTGGCGGGGCCTTTTTTTCATGCAAAATCCTGTCCGGTGGTCGCATCCACCCGTGCAGGCCCTCGCCGGTGCTTGACGGACAAGCCCAAGGTTTGGCACCACTTGGGCGTTGTGTGTGTGGACGCGGCCCGGGTTGAACACGGACGCCGGTCGTTAATTGGCATGGGGGAACCGATGATCAAATCGGAGCTTGTTCAAAAGCTTGCCGACAAGAACCCGGAGTTGCACCACAAGACGGTGGAACGGGTCGTCACCACGGTGTTCAACGAGATCGTCGAGGCGCTGGCACGCGGCCAGCGCGTCGAATTGCGCGGGTTCGGTGCCTTCTCCACCCGTGCCCGCGTCGCCCGCACCGGCCGCAACCCCCGCACCGGCGAGGCCGTGCCGGTGAACGCCAAGCATGTCCCCTATTTCAAGTGCGGCAAGGAACTGCGCGAGCGTCTGAACAAGTAAGGCGTCGCGAAATCGTCACGTCTGGCGTGCCGCTACTGGAAAGCGGCCGGCGGGTCCGCTATCACCCTGATATCGCCATCATGTGGATTCCCGATGCGGATCATTCGTTGGACCATCTCGCTCGTTGTCATTGCCGTGCTCGCCTGGTTCGCCGCGCGCAACTGGACGCCGGTCACCGTCAATCTGGTCCCACCGACCCAGATCGTGCTGCCGCTGCCGCTGCTGGTGTTCGCGCTGCTGATTCTGGGCGCCGTGCCGCCGTCGCTGGCCCACGCGTTCGACAAGTGGCGCTGGCAGCGCCGGGTGCGTAAGGCGGAGGCGGCCACCAGTGCCAAGGCGCTGGAGCTGGCTGAACTGCGCGGTGACCGGGAGCGGCAGATGCCGCTCGATGAGGCAGAGGCGGTTCTGCGGGCCCGCGCCCAGGCGGCCGGCGCGGCGTCCGGCGGGGACATGCCGGTCCAGGCGCGATCGATCGCCCTGCCGCCGGGCGCCTGAGGGCTGCCAGTCCGCCCGGAGTGACCGCTGCCATGACCGTCAACCCGATCTATTGCGCCATCGATACCCCTGACGTGGCCGACGCGCTGGCGCTGGCCCGCCGCATCGCGCCTCACGTGGGCGGTCTCAAGCTGGGGCTGGAGTTCTTCTGCGCCGCGGGGCCCGAGGGCGTCCGCCGCGTCGCCGGCGAGACCGGCCTGCCGCTGTTTCTCGACCTCAAGTTCCACGACATCCCCAACACCGTCGCCGGCGCCGTGCGCTCGGTGATGGGGCTGGCGCCGGCGATTCTCACCGTCCACGCCGGTGGCGGCCCGGCCATGCTGAAGGCGGCGGTTGCCGCCGCCCGCGAGGTCTCGCCCGCCACCCGGGTGGTCGGCGTCACGGTGCTCACCAGCCTGGACGCCGCCGATCTCGCCGCCGTCGGGGTGCCGGCAAGCCCGGCCGACCAGGTGGCGCGGCTGGCCGACCTTGCGCGCGAAACCGGGCTCGACGGCATCGTCTGCTCGCCCCACGAGGTGGCCGGCGTCGCCGCCCGCTGGGCCGGCGGCTACTTCGTCGTCCCCGGCATCCGGCCGGCCGGCAGCGCCACCGGCGACCAGAAGCGGGTGATGTCGCCTGCCGAGGCGCTGGCCGCCGGTGCCGGCGCGCTGGTGATCGGCCGGCCGATCACCGAGGCTGTCGATCCGGCGGCCAGTGCCGCGGCCATCGCCGCCAGCCTGGCATCGGTGCCGTGAGGCCACAGCCATGACGCTCGACGTCAAGATCTGCGGTCTCACAACGCCGGAGACGCTGGAGGCCGCTATCGGTGCCGGCGCCAGCCATGTCGGCTTCGTGGTCTTTCCCAGGAGTCCGCGCCACCTCGATTTCGAGCGCGGCGCGGCGTTGCGGACCCGGGTGCCGGCGCGGGTGGCCAGCGTCGCCCTGCTCGTCGACCCCGACGACACGCTGGTCGACCAGGCGGTGCGGGCGCTGCGGCCGGACATCATCCAGCTGCACGGCCAGGAGACGCCGGACCGCTGCCTTGATGTGCGCCAGCGCTGGAAGGTCGGCGTCTGGAAGGCCCAGGGGGTGCGCACGGCCACTGACGTGCAGACGGCCGGTCGCTATGCCGGCACGGTCGACCTCTTGCTGTTCGACGCCAAACCGCCTACACCCCCGCCGGGCGAAACGGTACTGCCGGGCGGCACCGGCGTGCGCTTCGACTGGCGTCTGCTTGACGGGCTGCGGCTGCCGATGCGCTGGGGTCTGGCGGGCGGTCTCGATGCCGACACCGTCGGCGAGGCGGTCCGGCTGACCCGGCCGGCGCTGGTGGATGTGTCATCGGGCGTCGAGGATGCGCCGGGAGTGAAATCGGTGGCGAGGATCAAGGCCTTCATGGCAGCGGCACGAGCGGGATGACGACAATGCTCAACAGTTACCGGGCCGGACCCGACGAGCGTGGCCATTTCGGCGCCTTCGGCGGCCGCTATGTCGCCGAGACGCTGATGCCGCTGATCCTCGATCTTGAGGCGGCCTATCGCGCCGCCCGGCAGGATCCGGCGTTCCAGGGCGAGTTCGAGGGCCTGCTCAGGCACTTCGTCGGCCGGCCGAGCGCGCTTTACTACGCCGAGCGCCTGACCGAGCATCTGGGCGGCGCCCGGATCTACTTCAAGCGCGAGGATCTCAACCACACCGGCGCGCACAAGATCAACAACTGCATCGGCCAGATCCTGCTGGCTCGCCGCATGGGCAAGACCCGCATCATCGCCGAGACCGGCGCCGGTCAGCACGGCGTGGCCACGGCGACGGTCGCCGCCCGCTTCGGCCTGCCCTGCGTCATCTACATGGGCGCGCGCGACATCGAGCGGCAGGCACCCAACGTGTTCCGCATGAAGCTGCTGGGCGCGGAAGTCCGTCCGGTCACCTCGGGCAGCCAGACGCTCAAGGACGCCATGAACGAGGCGCTGCGCGACTGGGTGACCAATGTGCACGACACCTTCTACATCATCGGCACCGCCGCCGGCCCGCACCCCTACCCCGAGCTGGTGCGCGACTTCCAGTCGGTGATCGGTCGGGAAGCCCGCGAGCAGATTCTCGCCGCCGAGGGCCGGCTGCCGGACAGCCTGGTGGCGGCGGTGGGCGGCGGCTCCAATGCCATCGGTCTGTTCCATCCGTTCCTCGACGATCCGTCGGTGCAGATGTTCGGCGTCGAGGCGGCCGGACACGGGCTCGACACCGAGCAGCACGCGGCGAGTCTCGCCGGGGGTACGCCGGGCGTGCTCCATGGCAACAAGACCTATCTGCTGCAGGACGCCGACGGTCAGATCAGCGAGGCGCACTCCATTTCCGCCGGGCTGGATTACCCCGGCATCGGCCCCGAACACGCCTGGCTGCATTCGGTCGGCCGGGTCAGCTACGTGCCGGCCACCGATCAGGAGGCGGTGTCGGCCTTCCAGCTGTGCACCCGCGTCGAGGGCATCATCCCCGCGCTGGAGTGTGCCCACGCGCTGGCCTACATCATCCGCACGGCGCCCGCCCTGTCGCGCGATCATTTGTGCCTGATGAACCTCAGCGGCCGGGGCGACAAGGACATCGGCACCATTGCCGATCTGCTGGGGGTGAAGCTGTGAGCGACCGTATCGCCGCCCGTTTCACCGCGCTGAAGGAGGAAGGTCGGGCCGGCCTCGTCACCTTCATCACCGCCGGTGACCCCGATCTCGCCACCTCCGCCGCCATCCTCGCGGCCCTGCCCGCCGCCGGGGCGGACATCATCGAGCTGGGCGTGCCGTTCACCGACCCGATGGCCGATGGCCCGGCGATCCAGGAGGCCAACCTGCGGGCGCTGGCCGCCGGCATCAGCCTGCGCAAGATCCTGGGGCTGGTGCGCGACTTCAGGGCGACCGACGACGCCACGCCGATCGTGCTGATGGGCTATTTCAACCCGATCCACGCCTATGGCGTCGACGCCTTCGTGGCCGACGCGCGCGCCGCCGGCGTCGATGGCCTGATCGTTGTCGACGTGCCGCCGGAGGAAGACATCGAGATCGGCGTGCCGGCCCGTGCCGCCGGCCTGCATTTCGTCCGCCTGGCGACGCCGACCACCGATGAGAAGCGGATGCCGGCGGTGGTCAACGCCGCCTCCGGCTTCCTCTACTATGTCTCGGTCGCCGGCATCACCGGCGGCGCGACGGGCGAGGCGACCGCCGTCGGCGCGGCGGTGGAGCGGCTTAAGGCGGCCGGCAACCTGCCGGTGGTGGTTGGCTTCGGCATCAAGACACCCGAACAGGCGGCGGCGACCGCCCGGCTGGCCGACGGCGTGGTGGTGGGCTCCGCCATCGTGTCGCTGATCGGCGAGGCGGCCAGGACCGGCGCCACCGACATTCCGGCGCGGGTGGCGGCGATGGTGTCGGGCCTGGCGGCCGGGGTGCGGTCCGCGCGTTCATCGGAGGTGGCGGCATGAGCTGGTTGACCCGACTGCGGCCGAAACTGAAATTCCCGCGCCGGCGCGACACGCCCGACAATCTCTGGCACAAGTGCCGCAACTGCGGGCAGATGATCTTCCGCAAGGATTTTCTCGCCAACCTGTCGGTGTGCAGCCACTGCGACTTCCACGAGCGCATCGGTCCGGCCGAGCGGTTCGCCCAGCTGTTCGACGGCGGCGCGCATGAGCGCGTGGCCCTGCCGGCGGTGAAGGAAGACCCGCTGCACTTCAAGGACCAGAAGAAATACGTCGACCGCATCCGCGAGGCCCGCGCCTCCACCGGCGCCGACGAGGCGGTGGCGGTGGCCCACGGCCGGGTCGGCGGCGTCGAGACGGTGGTGCTGGTGCAGGACTTCGCCTTCATGGCCGGTTCGATGGGTCTGGCCGTCGGCGAGGCGTTCCTGGCCGCCGCCCGCGAGGCGATCGCCCGCAAATGCCCGATGGTGGCCTTCACCGCCGCCGGCGGCGCGCGGATGCAGGAAGGCATCCTGTCGCTGATGCAGATGCCGCGCACGACGGTCGCCATCGCCGAGCTGCGCGAGGCCCGCCTGCCCTACATCGTCGTGCTGACCGACCCGACCACCGGTGGCGTCACCGCCTCCTACGCCATGCTGGGCGATGTCCAGCTCGCCGAGCCCGGTGCGCTGATCGGCTTCGCCGGCCGCCGCGTCATCGAGCAGACCATCCGCGAGAAGCTGCCCGACGGCTTCCAGCGGTCGGAATATCTCTACGACCACGGCATGCTGGACCAGGTGGTGCCGCGGCGCGAGCTGCGGGCGACGCTGGCCCGGCTGATCGGCCTGCTGATGCTGCCCAAGCCGGCACTGCCGCGCGCGCCGCTGCCGGCACCGCAGGCCTGACCCGGGCCGGGGCTGATGGAAAACCGCGTCGTCGATGCTCTTCTGTCACAGGCGCGGCAGCTCCACCCGCAGGATATCGACCTGTCGCTCGACCGGCTGGCGCGCCTGCTCGACCGGCTCGGCAATCCGCAGGACCGGCTGCCGCCGGTGTTCCACGTCGCCGGCACCAACGGCAAGGGCTCGACCGTCGCCTTCCTGCGCGCCTGTCTGGAGGCCGCCGGCAACCGGGTGCATGTCTACACCTCGCCGCATCTGGTGCGGGTCAACGAGCGCATCCGGCTGGCTGGCAAGCTGATCGACGACGACGCGCTGGTGGCCACCTTGCGCGACGTGCTGCAGGTCAACGCCGGCGCGCCGATCACGGTGTTCGAGATCATCACCGCGGCGGCCTTTCTGGCCTTCTCCCGGGTGCCGGCGGATGCCTGCGTGCTGGAGGTTGGCATGGGTGGCCGGCTGGACGCCACCAATGTCGTCAAGCAGCCCGCCGCCTGCGGCATTGCCCAACTCGGCCTCGACCACACCCAGTTCCTCGGCAGCACCATCCTCGACATCGCCGGCGAGAAGGCCGGCATCGCCAAGGCCGGGGTGCCACTGGTGCTGTCGCGCTATCCGCGCACGGTGACCGCGCGCATCGGTGAGGTCGCCGGCGTCGTCGGTGCCCGGCTGCTGCTGCGCGGCCAGGACTGGGACGCGACGCTCTACAACAACGCGCTGCATTACAAGGACGATGCCGGCAAGCTGGAACTGCCGGCGCCCCGGCTGATCGGCGCCCATCAGATCGACAACGCCGGGCTCGCCATCGCCATGCTGCGCCACCAGGGCGCGGTGCCGGTGCCCGATGCTGCCTTCCGCGCCGGCATGGGCTGGGCGGAGTGGCCGGCACGGCTGCAACGTCTGAGCAGCGGCGCGCTGCATGAGCTGCTGCCGGCCGGCGCCGAGCTGTGGCTCGATGGCGGCCACAATCCGCTGGCCGGCCGGGTGCTTGCGGATCGTTTTCGTGCCCACAACCTCGCCGAACGGCCCTTCTATCTGGTGCTCGGCCTGCTGACGACCAAGGACGCGGCGGGCTTCCTGCGCCCCTTCGCCGGCCGGGCGACGGCGCTGTACGCGGTGCCGATCCCCGGTCATGACAGCCATTCGCCCACGACGCTGGCCGGTCTGGCGGAAGCGATCGCGGTGCCCGGTCGCACGGCGGACTCGGTCGCCGCCGCACTGAAGGCGATCGCCCGTGGTGCCGACCGCCAGCGGCCGCCGGTGGTGCTGGTGTGCGGTTCGCTCTATCTTGCCGGCACGGTGCTTGAAGAGTCGGGGTTGCTGCCCAGCTGAGCCAGCGCCTTGGCGAGTTCGGTGATCACCACCAGCCCCGCCGCCATCGCCAGCACCGTCAGCCACAGATCGCCGGCCACCGGCCCGGATCCCAGTGTGCTCCCCACCCACGGCAGATACTGGCTAGCCACCTGCAGGCCGAGGCCGGCCGCCACCGCCAGCAGCAGCACCGGATTGCCCAGCGGCGACCGCAGGAAAGCCGGCGCGCGCTCCGAGCGCACGGTGAGCACGATGGCGTTCTCGAACAGTACCATCAGCAGCAGCACCACGTTGCGGGCGGCCTCCACCTCGGCGCCGTCCGCCAGCAGCCGTTGATAGAGCCAGATCGCCGTCACCATCATGTACAGTGACACCGGCAGCATCACCGCCAGCATCCGGCGGTCGAGCAGGGACTCGGCGCTGGTGCGCGGCGGCCGGCGCAGGGTGTCGCGTTCGCCGCGCTCGAAGGCCAGCCCGATGTCCTGCACGCCGTTGGTCACCAGATTCAGCCACAGCAGCTGCACCGCTGTGAGCGGTGGCGGCAGCCCCAGCGCCAGCGCCGCGACAAAGAGCAGGATCTCGGCGAGTCCGGTCGTCAGCAGCATCAGCACGATCTTGCGGATGTTATCATAGACCACCCGCCCTTCCTCGACGCCATGAACGATGGAGGCGAAGTTGTCGTCGGTGAGCAGCAGGTCGGCGGCCTCGCGGGCGACGTCGGTGCCGCCAGCACCCATCGCCACGCCGATGTCGGCGGCCGTCAGCGCCGGCGCGTCGTTGACGCCGTCGCCGGTCACCGCCACCCAGTGGCCGGCGCGCTGCATCGCCTGGACGATGGCCAGCTTCTGCGCCGGCTCGACGCGGGCGAAGATGGCGCTGCGGGCCACCCGCGCGTCGAACGCCGCCGGATCGTCGGCCAGCCGCGCCAGTTCAGCACCGGTCACCACCGCGTCCGGCGCGACGGCAAGCCCGATGGCGCGGCCGATGGCCAGCGCGGTGGCCGGGTGGTCGCCGGTCACCATGGTGACGCCGATGCCAGCGGCCCGGCAGTCGGCGATGGCCGCCGGCACTTCGGGGCGCACCGGGTCGATCAGGCCGACGAAGCCCAGCAGGGAGAGATCGTGCAAGGCGCTGGCGATACCGTCGGCGGGGGGCGTATCCAGCGTGCGCCCTGCCACCGCCAGCACCCGGTAGCCCGCCGCCGCGAACGTCTCCGCCAGCCCATGGGCCGGGTGGTCGGCACCCGCGCCGCACATCGGCAGTACGGTTTCCGCCGCGCCCTTGACCAGCAGGCGCGGGATGCCGGCCTGCGACACCACCACCGCGCCCGAACGGCGCGCCGGCTCATAGGGCAGCAGGTCTACCAGTGCCGCCGCCCCGCGCAGGGCGGTCACGTCGAGGGCGGCACCGTCGGCGAGCGCCAGCAGGGCGGCGTCCACCGCATCGTCGCCGTCGCCCTCGGCCTCGTTGCACAATACCAGGGCCTCCATCAGGTCGGCGACCACCGGTGTCGCCAGCGTCGCGGCATCGAGGGCGGCACGATCCAGCGCGCGACCGTCAGGCAGCACCAGCCGTTCAGCGGCCAGCCGGTTGACGGTGAGCGTGCCGGTCTTGTCGGTGGCGATCATCGAGCAGGCGCCCAGCCCCTCCACCGCCGGCAGGGCGCGGACGATGACGTGGCGCCCGGCCATGCGGCGGGCGGCGATCGACAGCGCCACGGTGATGGCCACCGGAAGGCCCTCGGGGATCGCCGACACCGCGAGCGCCACGGCGAGGAAGAAGATGTCGGCCGCGCCCATGCCGCGGGCGTATTGCAGCAGCCCCAGCAGGATGATGATGGCGACGGTCGCCACGGCCAGCCAGCGGCTGAACCGCTCCAGCCGCACCAGCAGCGGTGGCGGCACCGGCGGGACATCCGCCAGCGACAGGGCGATCTGTCCCAGCGCGGTACCGCCGCCGGTCGCCACCACCACGCCCTCGGCCCGACCCTGCGCCACGGTGGTGCCGGCGTGCAGCAGGGTGGCGCGCTCCGCCAGCATGGCATGGTCAGCGACGACGGCGCGGGCGTCCTTGACGACGGCGCCGGACTCGCCGGTCAGCGCCGCTTCATTGACGGTGAGGTCGATGGCACTGAGCAGGCGGATGTCGGCCGGCACCCGCTGGCCGGCGGTCAGCAGCACGATATCGCCGGCCACCAGCTGGTCCGCCGGCACATCGGCCAGCCGCCCGTCGCGGCGGACCCGGGCGGCAAGCCGGATCATCCGCTGCAAGGCGGCGGCGCTGTCGCCGGCCTGCCACTCCTGAAAGGCGCCGATGCCGGCGTTCAGGCTGAGCACCACGAGGATGAAGCCCGCGTCGGTCCAGTCGCCGAGCAGGATCGACACTCCGGCGGCGGCCAGCAGCAGGTAGATCAGCGGGCTGAGGAACTGGCGGCCGAACAGCCGGACAAGGCCCGGCGGCGGTTTGTGCGGCAGCCGGTTGGCGCCATCACGCGCCAGCCGGGCTTGCGCCTCGGCGGTGCTCAGGCCACCGGGGCTACTGTCGAGGCGTGCCAGACAGGCCTCGGGCGCCAGCCGGTGCCAGCACCCGGGGACATCGGTCATTCGGCGTCGTTGGCGCCGACCTCGTAGCGCTCGGAATAGCGTCGGGTGATACGCTCGACGGGCAGCAGAATGAATACGTCGACGGTGTTGAACTGGTGGTCGACGAAAGCGCCATCACCGATCAGGCAGCCCAGCCGCAGATAGCCCTTGATCAGCGGCGGCAGCGCCCGCAGCCCGTCCTTGGGATCATAGCTGCCGGGCGCCAGCCGGTCCATCGGCACATAATGGTTGGGCAGCGCCCGCACCCGCAGATCCTCCGGTACCAGATGGTGGTGGTGGAGGTAGGACAGCGGCAGCGCATGCTCGGCCGGGTCGGTGCCGTGCAGCGAGGCGCAGCCGAACATGTAGCCGATGCGGTTGGTGTGCAGGTAGGAGGCGATGCCGCGCCACAGCAGGTTGATGGTGGTGTTGTTGCGGTAGGCGGCGGCGACGCAGGAACGGCCCAGTTCCAGCAGCTGCCGCCCCTCGCCGATGCGGTTCTGGAAGGTCATGCCGAGCAGCGGCGACAGATCATATTCAGCGCTGGAATAGAAGCCGCGGTGCTGCTGGGCCACCACCTGGCGCAGCAGCCGATAGGTGCCCACCACATGCGGCTTGCCGTCGAGGCCGTGGTCGATCACCAGCAGGTGGTCACAGATGCTGTCGTAGTCGTCGATGTCGCGTCGGGCCGCCCGTACCGGCAATGTCGGCGTCGCCCCCATTTCCTCGTAGAAAATCTGGTAGCGCAGCGCCTGGGCGGCGGCGATTTCCTCCTCCGAGGTGGCGAGCCGGACGTCGAGCTGGCCGGCCTTGTGGATGTAGGGGGCGGCAGCCAGCGTAGCGGCGGCCACGGCGGTCGATCCAATGGTCTGATAGGGCATGGGACCTCTTGCGGCTTTGTGCCGGTCATCACCGCGGACCTGTCGCGGGCGGTCGGCACTTCCTAAGAACGCGTTAATCCCGGATTGTGACAATTGTGTCAAACCTGCGGCGACAAATGCAACGTTTCTGTCGCCCGGTGTGTTGTCAGGGTGACGAGGCGCGGTCAGCAGGGGGCGCCGACGTTGCCGTGAACCCGCGCCGCCACAGCAGCCACAGCAGCAGCAGACCCGGCAGCGCGACGATCGTGGTCAGCACATAGAAGCCGACCCAGCCGAACATCTCGGCGAGATAACCGGACGGTGTCGACAGCCAGGTGCGCCCGACCGCCGCCAGCGACGACAGCAGGGCGAACTGGGTGGCGGTATAGGCGACGTTGGCCAGCCCCGACAGATAGGTGACGAACACGGTCAACCCGAGCCCGGAGGTGAAGTTCTCGATGCCCACCGACAGGCCCAGCATCAGCGGATCGTGGCCCACCATGGCCAGCGCGGCGAAGCCGAGGTTGGAGACCATCATCAGCACCCCGGAGACGAACAGTGCCCGCCCGAGCCCCAGCAGGTTGACGAACGGGGCGGCGGCGGCGGCGCCGGCGATCAGCGCCCAGAAGCCCACCAGTTTGTTGGCCTCGATATATTCGATGTCACTGAAGCCCAGCTCGACGATCAGCGGGTTCTGCATCACCTGGCCCATGGCGTCGCCGAGTTTGTAGATCAGCACGAACAGCAGGATCAGGCTGGCGCCGGTCCAGCCGTTGCGGCGGAAGAACTCGGCGAACGGGCCGATCAGGGTCGTTCGCAGCCAGGCGCCCAGCCGGGCGGTCAGCGGACGGGCATCCGCCGGAGTCATGCCGTCATCCCGGCTGGCGCCCTGGTGCGCGGTGGTGCCGGCCCACAGCGCGGCCAGCGCGCCCGGCACTACCAGCAACGCCGTGACGGCGTAGGCGAGCGCCCAGCCCAGTCCGGCGGCCGTGGCCAGATAGACGGTGCCGGCGCCGGCCAGCAGGTTGCCGGTACGATAGCCGAACTGGTTGAGCGCGGTGCCATGGGGCAGCTGTTCGGGCGGCAGGATCTCGATGCGGTAGGCATCGATGACGATGTCCTGGGTCGCCGACAGGAAGGCGACGATGATCGCCCACAGGGCGAAGGCGCCGAGGTCCGTCACCGGATCGCTGAAGCCGAGCTTGACGATGGCGCCGGCAAGCAGCAGCTGCACCAGCAGCAGCCAGGCCCGTCGCTGGCCCAGCAGTGGCGTGAGCAGTGGCAACCGGATACGGTCGATCAGCGGTGACCACAGGAACTTCAGCGTGTAGGGCGTGGTCAGGCCGACCGCGAAGCCGATGGTCTTCTTGTCGATGCCGACCTTGCTCAGCCAGTAGGTCATGGTGGCGATCAGCAGGGTCAGCGGGAAGCCGCTGGAGATGCCGAGCAGGAAGGCGGCCAGCGGCCGGGGACGAAAATAAAGACCGATGGCGTGCAGGACGGACGGCCTGGCGGCGGGCGCTGAAGCGGGCTCTGACATGGCCGCATCCTAGCGAGGTCCGGGCGGTTGGGAAGGGGCTTGCACGCCGGCCGCATCGGCGCGAAGCTCGGGCGCAACAAGAACAAGGGGGATGGGTGATGGAGATGCCCGTCGCAAGGGTGCCCACGCCGGGTCAGCTGGCGCTGGCGCGGGCCATTCCACAGATGGCCGGCCGCGAGGCCCGCGTGCAGTCAAGCCTGCCGGCGGCGGTCTATCTCGACCCCGAGCGGTTCGCCCGCGAGCAGGCGCGGCTGTTCCGACGGCTGCCGGTGGCGGTGGCGCCCGGCGCGCTGCTGCCCGAGCCCGGCATGGCGGTGACCCACGACGGCTATGGTATGCCGCTGCTGCTGACCCGCGACGCGCGCGGGCAGGCGCGCGCCTTCCTCAACGTCTGCCGCCATCGCGGCACCCGGCTGGTGGAAACCGACGCGCCGACGCGCGCGCCCCGGCTGGTGTGCCCCTATCACGCCTGGACCTACGGGCTGGACGGCCGGCTGGTCGGCCTGCCGCGCCCCGAGACCTTCCCCGACCTCGACAAGGGCGCCCACGGATTGACGCCGCTGGCCTGCGCCGAGCGCGGCGGCGTGCTGTGGGTCGGCCTCGATACCGCGGCGGACTACGACTTCAATGGCGATCTCACCGCGCTGGCGGCGGACTTCGACGCCCTGGGGCTGGGCCGGCTCCACCTCTACAAGCGCCGCCGCCATGACGTCGCCGCCAACTGGAAGCTGATCATGGACGCCTTCCTGGAGGCTTATCATGTCGCCCGCCTGCATCAGGCGACCATTGGCCCCTTCTTCGCCGACGGGGTGACGGTGTCGGACCGCATCGGCCCGCACTTCCGCAACGCCGTCGGCCGGATCGACTTCGTCCGCTCCGCCGACTTCGATGACTTCGCGGCACTGCGCCAGGTGGTCACCTACGCCTACAGCCTGCTGCCGGCGGCGGTGCTGATCGCCAGCCCCGACTACATCAACCTGATGGTGCTGATGCCCCAGGCGGTGGACCGCACGCTGGTGGAGGATTTCATGCTGATCCCCGAGCCGCCGGCCGATGCCGGGGCCGAGGATCACTGGCGGCGCTCCTTCGAGCTGCTCGATGGCGGGGTGTTCGCGGCGGAGGATTTCCGCGCCGCCACCTTGTGCCAGCAGGGCCTGTCGGCGGGTTCGCTGCGGCATGTGGTGCTGGGCGGCATGGAACAGGGCATCGCGGACTTTCACGCCACCGTGAACCGCTATCTGGAGGATTGACCGCCCCCCCGGCGGGTCCGGGGGTCGCCCAAATGTCACTTGCGCCGGCGCGGCAATCATGAGCTAAGGTCGCCGCCATCATTCGTGGAGGCTCCCATGCAGGTTGGCAAGGACTGGATCGTGACGCTGGACTACCGGGTCAGCGACGAGGAAGGCGCGGTGGTGGACGATGGTGCCCAGCCGCTGGTCTATCTCCATGGCGCCGAGGACGGGCTGTTCCCCAGGCTGCAGGCCGCCCTTGAGGGCAAGGCCGTCGGTGACGCCGTGCAGGTGGTGCTGGCGCCGGAGGATGCCTTCGGCCCCTATGACCAGGGTCTGGTGAAAGTGGAACGGCGCGGCGTGTTCGACGCCGATCTGGAACTCGGCGCCATGTTCGAGGCGACATCGGAAAGCGCGCCGGGGGTGTCGGTGGTCTATGCCGTGGTCGACATCGACGACGAGCGGGTGGTGCTGGATGCAAACCATCCGCTGGCCGGCCTGACGCTGACCTTCGACGCCACGGTGCGGGGCCTGCGCCCGGCCACCGCCGAGGAAATCGCTGGCGGTGACGCCCAGGCGGACTGACCGCCCGCGACCACCGAACACCGGTAACGGCCGCCGGCCCTGGCGCCGTCAGTTGACGGCGTCGCGCGGGCGGTAGCTCAGCGCCTCGGCGACATGCACCCGCCCCACCGTCTCGGCGCCGGCGAGGTCGGCCAGCGTGCGCGCCACCCGCAGCACCCGATGATAGCCGCGCGCCGACAGCCGCATCCGGCCGGCCGCCTCGGTGAGTAGCGCCCGCCCGGCGGCGTCCGGCGTCGCCACCGCCTCCAGCACCGCGCCATCGGCCTCGGCGTTGGTGCGCGCGTCGGTGCCGACGTAGCGCTCCCGCTGCAGCGCCCGCACGGCGCCGACGCGGGCGGCCACCTCGGCCGAGCCTTCCGCCGGTGGCGGCAGACTGAGGTCGGCGGCGCTGACCGCCGGCACCTCCACATGCAGGTCGATGCGGTCGAGCAGCGGGCCGGAGACCCGCGCCTGATAGTCGGCGGCACAGCGCGGCGCGCGTGAACAGGCCCGGCCGGGGTCGCCCAGGTGGCCGCAGCGGCACGGGTTCATGGCGGCGACCAGCTGGACCCGGGCCGGATAGCTGACATGGGCGTTGGCGCGGGCGACGACGATGCGCCCGGTCTCCAGCGGCTGGCGCAGCGAATCCAGCACAGGGCGCTGGAATTCCGGCAGCTCGTCGAGGAACAGCACGCCCAGATGCGCCAGGCTGACCTCGCCGGGGCGCGCCTTGAGCCCGCCGCCGGTCAGCGCCGCCATCGACGCCGAATGGTGCGGCGCCCGGAACGGCCGCGCGCGGATGATCCGGCCATCGGTGAGTTCGCCGGCGACCGAGGCCACCATCGACACCTCCAGCGCTTCCTCCGGCGCCAGTTCGGGCAGGATACCGGGCAGGCAGGCCGCCAGCAGCGACTTGCCGGAGCCCGGCGGGCCGCTCATCAGCAGGTTGTGGCCACCGGCGGCCGCCACCTCCAGCGCCCGCTTGGCGGTCTCCTGCCCCTTGACCTCGCGCAGGTCGGGCCCGGTGCGCACCGGCGCTGCTTCCGCCGGTACCGGAGCGGTCAGTTGCTGCTGACCCTTGAAGTGGTTGATCAGCGTCAGCAGGTCGGGTGCCGCCAGCACCTCGATGCGCCCGGCCCACGCCGCCTCGCTGCCCTGGGCGGCTGGGCAGACCAGCCCGAGGTCGTGCGCCGAGGCGGCCAGCGCCGCCAGCAGCACGCCGGGCACCGGCGCCACCCGGCCATCGAGCCCCAGCTCGCCCACCACCAGATAGCCGGCCAGCTGCTCGGCATCGACGATGCCCATGGCGGCGAGCAGCCCGAGCGCGATGGCGAGGTCGTAGTGCGAGCCTTCCTTGGGCAGGTCGGCCGGCGACAGGTTGACGATGATCCGCTTGGGCGGCAACGCCAGCCCGATCGCCGACAGCGCGGCGCGTACCCGCTCGCGGCTTTCGTTGACCGCCTTGTCCGGCAGGCCGACGACGGCGAAGGAGACGATGCCGGGCGCGATCTGCACCTGCACGTCCACCGGCCGGGCGTCCAGCCCGAGGAACGCCACCGTCGTGACATGTGCCACCATGCGCGCCTTGTCCCCCCAGCCGCCGCGTCGAGCGTTCGCGCCAGCATCGTTGAATGGGCGAACCGATACAATCTAGGGAAGAATGACGCGATACAGAAGGGGGGAATGGCGTGCGGGTGGCTTATTCCTTCTCGAACACCAGCCGGTAGGCCAGGCCCGCGACCAGCGCGCCGGCCAGCGGTGCCACCCAGAACAGCCAGAGCTGATCCAGCGCCCAGTCGCCGACCAGCACGGCAGGTCCGGTGCTGCGGGCCGGATTGACCGAGGTGTTGGTGACCGGGATCGAGATCAGGTGGATCAGCGTCAGCGCCAGCCCAATGGGGATCGGCGCGAAACCCGCCGGCGCCCGCCGGTCGGTGGCGCCCAGAATGACGATGAGGAACATGAAGGTCATCACCAGCTCGCTCACCAGGCCGGCTTGCAGCGAATAGCCGCCGGGCGAATGGTCGCCGTAACCGTTGGCGGCCAGCCCGTCGGCCAGCGAGAAGCCGGCCTTGCCGGAGGCGATGAGATAGAGGATGGCGGCGCCGGCGATGCCGCCGGCCACCTGGGCGACGATATAGGGGATGACCGAGGTCGCCGGGAACCGCCCGCCACTCCACAGGCCGACGGTGACCGCCGGGTTGAGGTGACACCCCGAGATCGGTCCGATGGCATAGGCCATGGTCAGAACCGTCAGGCCGAACGCCAGCGAGACGCCCAGCAGACCGATGCCGACGCCGGGAAACGCTGCCGCCAGCACGGCGCTGCCGCAGCCGCCCAGCACCAGCCAGAAAGTACCGATGAACTCAGCCGCCAGTGGTTTAGCCAGCATGTCGTGCTCCTTTCGCGCCGCATGAGACGACCGAGCATGGCATCATCTGACCGGAGCGCAACCCTGAAGCGGCCGGGCGTTTCCGCTTCCCATTCATGTTGCAGTTGCTAACATCGGGGTCTGTCCGGCAGCCGGGGGGCTCAATGTCCATTCTTACCGCGCTTCACCACGTCACCCGCTATCTCTACGACCGACCGGTGGCGCTGGGGCCTCAGCTGATCCGGCTGCGGCCGGCGCCGCACTGCCGCACCCGGGTGCCGAGTTACGCGCTGAAGGTGGTGCCGGAAAACCATTTCGTGAACTGGCAGCAGGACCCGCACGGCAACTGGCTGGCCCGCTTCGTGTTTCCGGAAAAGACCACCGAGTTCAGCATCGAGGTCGACCTGCTGGCCGACATGGCGGTGGTCAACCCGTTCGACTTTTTCATCGAGGAGTATGCCGAGGCCTTCCCCTTCGACTATGCGCCGGAGCTGAAGGCCGATCTTGCCCCCTATCTCGAACCGGCGACACCGCTGACGCCGAAACTGGAAGCCTATCTCGCCAGCCTGGAGCGCGCGGCGCCCAGCACCGTCAACTTCCTGGTCGCGCTGAACCAGCGGCTGCAGCAGGACATCCGCTACGTCATCCGCATGGAGCATGGCGTGCAGGCGCCGGAGGAGACGCTGAGCCTGGCTTCCGGCTCGTGCCGCGATTCCGCCTGGCTGCTGGTGGAGCTGCTGCGCCGGCTGGGGCTCGCCGCCCGCTTCGTCTCCGGCTACCTGATCCAGCTGAAGCCCGATCTCAAGGCGCTCGACGGCCCGGCCGGCACCGACCACGACTTCACCGACCTGCACGCCTGGACCGAGGTCTATCTGCCCGGCGCCGGCTGGATCGGGCTCGATCCCACCTCCGGCCTGATGTGCGGCGAGGGCCATCTGCCGCTGGCGGCGACGCCGCACTACCGTTCCGCCGCGCCGATCAGCGGCATGGTCGACAGTGCCCAGGTGGATTTCCATTTCGAGATGCGGGTCGCCCGCATCGCCGAGAAGCCGCGCGTCACCGCGCCGTTCTCCGACGAGGCGTGGGCGGCGCTCGACGCGCTGGGCCGTCAGGTCGACGCCGATCTGGTCCGTCATGACGTCAGACTGACCATGGGCGGCGAGCCGACGTTCGTCTCCATCGACGACTATCAGGCGCCGGAGTGGAATACCGCTGCCGTCGGCCCGACCAAGCGGGCGCTGGCGGACGATCTGATCCGCCGCCTGCGCGCCCGTTTCGCGCCGGGCGGCTTCCTGCATTACGGCCAGGGCAAGTGGTACCCGGGCGAATCCCTGCCACGCTGGACCTTCTCGCTGTACTGGCGGCGCGACGGCAAGCCGGTCTGGCGCAACCCCGAACTGGTGGCCCGCGAGGTGCCGGCGGCGCCCGCCGACGCGGCGGCGGCCGAGGCCTTCACCGCCGAGCTCGCCGACCGGCTGGGCGTCGGCGCCGGCCATGTGCTGCCGGCCTATGAAGACCCGGCCCACTGGATCCTCAAGGAAGGCGGGCTGCCGGAGAATGTCTCGCCCGACGATTCCCGCCTCGCCGACCCGGAGGAGCGGGCGCGGATGGCGCGGGTGTTCGGGCGCGGGCTGAGCACCCCGGCCGGTTTCGTGCTGCCGATCCAGCGGTGGAACGCGCAGGGCCGGGGGCGCTGGGTGAGCGAGAAATGGTCGTTCCGCCGTGGTCCGCTGCTGCTGGTGCCCAGCGACTCGCCGGTGGGCTACCGCTTGCCGTTGGGCGCGCTGCCGTGGCTGTCGCCCACCGCCTATCCCTATGTGGTCCCCGCCGACCCCAGCGAGACGCGGCCCGACCTGCCGGACCCCGATGCGCTCGCCCAGGCCTACCGCCGCACCCGCGCGGCCGGCGCCACCGGCCCGGCGGGCGCCGAGGCCGCCACCATCGTCGAGCAGCAGCTCGGCGGCGGGGCGGTGCGCACCGCCCTGGCGGTGGAGCCGCGCGACGGCAAGCTGTGCGTGTTCATGCCGCCGGTCGAGCGGCTGGAGGATTATCTCGACCTGCTGGCCGCGGTCGAGGAGACGGCCGCCGCGCTGGGCCTGCCGGTGCATATCGAGGGCTACCAGCCGCCGCACGACCCGCGCCTCAACGTCATCCGGGTGGCGCCGGACCCCGGCGTCATCGAGGTCAACATCCACCCGGCCCACAGCTGGGACGAGTGCGTCGCCATCACCACCTGGCTCTACGAGGAGGCCCGCCTGACCCGGCTGGGCACCGACAAGTTCATGATCGACGGCCGCCATTGCGGCACCGGCGGTGGCAATCATGTGGTGGTGGGCGGCGCCAGCCCGAACGACAGCCCGTTCCTGCGCCGGCCCGACCTGCTGAAGAGCCTGGTGCTCTACTGGCAGCGCCATCCCGCCCTGTCCTACCTGTTTTCCGGCCTGTTCATCGGCCCCACCAGCCAGGCGCCGCGCATCGACGAGGCCCGCCACGACAGCCTCTACGAGCTGGAGATCGCGCTGGCCCGCGTGCCGGCACCGGGCGAGGGCGCGCCGCCGCGCCCGTGGCTGGTCGACCGGCTGCTGCGCAACCTGCTGGTGGATGTCTCCGGCAACACCCACCGGGCGGAAATCTGCATCGACAAGCTGTTCTCGCCCGACGGGCCGACCGGCCGGCTGGGGCTGGTGGAGTTCCGCGGCTTCGAGATGCCGCCCGACGCCCGGATGAGTCTGGCCCAGCAGCTGCTGGTGCGCGCACTGATCGCCTGGTTCTGGCGGGAGCCGCGCAAGGGCGGCTTCACCCGTTGGGGCACCGCGCTCGCCGACCGCTTCATGCTGCCGCATTTCGTCTGGGAAGACCTGCTGGGCGTACTCGCCGACCTCGCCGGGGCCGGCTACCCGCTCGATCCCGAATGGTTCCGCGCCCAGTGGGAGTTCCGCTTCCCCTTCTATGGCCGGGTCGAGCACGGCGGCGTGGCGCTGGAGCTGCGCCAGGCGCTGGAGCCGTGGCATGTGCTGGGGGAGGAAGGCGCCATCGGCGGCACCGTGCGCTATGTCGACTCCTCGGTCGAGCGGTTGCAGGTCAAGGTCGCCGGCTTCAACCCGGATCGTCACCTCCTCACCTGCAACGGCCGGCGGGTGCCGCTCACCGCCACCGGGCGGACGGGCGACTATGTGGCGGGCGTGCGCTTCAAGGCCTGGCAGCCGGCCAGCGGCCTGCATCCGACCATCCCGGTGCATGCACCGCTGACGTGCGACATTGTCGATGGCTGGAGCCGCCGGTCGCTGGGCGGCTGCGTCTACCACGTCGCCCATCCCGGTGGCCGCAACTACGAGACCTTCCCGGTCAACGCCTATGAAGCCGAGGCACGCCGGCTCGCCCGCTTCCAGGACCACGGCCACACGCCGGGCTTCATCACCCTGCCGCCGGAGGAGCGCGTTAACGAATTTCCGTTAACCTTGGACCTCCGGCGACCAGTCGAGTAAGCAAAGTGTCATGAACGGGCCCATGGCGACGCGGCGGGACACGCGCAAGGTTAAGCAGCCGGGCGGCGAACAGCCGGATCTGGCGCCGCTGCTGGCGGCCTATCGCCCGCTGCCTGGTGTCGCCGACGAGATGATGGACGCGCAAGGCGCCATCCGCCCGCACTGGCGGCCGCTGCTGGAAGCGCTGGCGGCCATGGGTGGCGTCCAGGTGGCCGCCCGCTTCGAGCGCGCTGATCGCTACCTCAAGGAGTCCGGCGTCTATTACCGCGTCTATGACGAGGCGGGCGGTGGCGAGCGGCTGTGGCCGCTGAGCCATGTGCCGCTGGTCATCGAGCCCGGCGAGTGGGCGGCGCTGGAGCGCGGGCTGATCCAGCGCGCCGCGCTGCTGGAAACCGTGCTCGCCGACATCTACGGCGAGGGCCGGCTGGTGCGCGAGGGCGCGCTGCCGGCGGCGGTGGTGGCGGGCAGCCCTGAATATCTGCGGCCGCTGGTCGGCGTGCCGCCGCGCGGCGACGCCCACCTGTGGCTCTACGCCGCCGACATCGGTCGCGGGCCGGACGGCCGCTTCTGGGTGCTGTCGGACCGCACCCAGGCGCCGTCGGGCGCCGGCTACGTGCTGGAGAACCGGCTGGCGCTGGCGCGTGCGCTGCCGGATGTGGTGCGGGATTTCTCGGTCACCCGGCTGGCGCCGTTTTTCGATGCCATGCGCGGCGCGCTGACCGCCTTCAATCGCCGCGAGGATACCCGCGTCGGCCTGCTGACGCCGGGACCGCTCAACGAAACCTACTTCGAGCACGCCTACCTTGCCCGCTATCTCGGTTTCCTGCTGGTGGAGGCGGAGGATCTGGTGGTGCGCGACGACGAGGTGTTCGTGCGCACCGTCTCCGGCCTCAAGCGGGTGGACGTGCTGCTGCGCCGGCTGGATGCCGACTATGCCGACCCGCTGGAACTCAACGCCGCCTCGCGCATCGGCGTGCCGGGGCTGGTGCGGGCGGTGCGTGCCGGGCGCGTCGCCATCGCCAACGCGCTGGGCTCCGGCGTGCTGGAATCGCGGGCGATGCTGAGCTTCCTGCCGGCGTTGGCGCGCCGGGTGCTGGGCGATGAGCTGCTGCTGCCCAACGTCGCCACCTGGTGGTGTGGTCAGCCGCGCGAGCGGGCGCTGGTCGAGGAGCGCCTCGACGACATGGTGATCGCGTCGGCCTTCGGCACCCCGGTGCCGGGGCTGATCGACCGCGCCGCCATTCTCGGCCGCGATCTCGACGCCACCGCCCGGCGGCGGCTGGCCGCGGTGCTGGACCGTCGCGGCGTCGATCTGGTCGGTCAGGAATCGGCGGAACTCACCACCACGCCGGCGTGGATCAACGGCCGGCTGGAGCCGCGGCCGTTCATCCTGCGCTGCTTTGTCGCCCGCACGGCCGACGGCTGGAAGGTGATGCCCGGCGCCTTCTGCCGGGTCTCCGACCAGGCGGACGCCCACGCGGTCAGCATGCAGCACGGCGGCCGCTCGGCCGACGTCTGGGTGACCGCGCAGGCCCCGGCCCAGCCCGCGACGCTGCTGCCATCGCCCGACCAGGTGCCGATCCGCCGCAATGTCGGCATGCTGACCAGTCGGGCGGCGGACAATTTCTTCTGGCTTGGCCGCTATCTCGAACGCGCCGAGGCAACACTGCGGCTGGTGCGGGCACTGGCGGGCCGACTGACCGAAGAAGGCCGCCGCGACGGCGTGGTGATCGACCGGCTGGCCGACCTGCTGCGGGTGTGGGGCGCGGCCCCGCCGCCGGTCGCCGCCACCCCCGGCGAGGCGCCGGCGGGGCCGGCCGACTCGGCCATCGGCGCACTGACATCGGACGCCTGCGACAGCAGCGTGCCGGCCATCGTCGCCCAGGCGCTGCGCACCGCCTCGGTGATCCGCGACCGTCTGTTCCCCGACGCCTGGCGGGCGCTTGACGATCTGAAGGATCTGATGACCCGCTGGGCGGTGGTCACCAACGAGGTCGATGCCTATGAGGTGGCGACCCGGGCGCTGCGTATCCTGGCGGCGCTGTCCGGCTTCGCGCAGGAAAACATGAACCGCCTCAATACCTGGCGGTTCCTGGAGATCGGCCGCCGGCTGGAACGCGCGCTGGCGATCTGCCGCTTCACCCGCCGCTTCGCGCTCGACGACACCCGCGCCGATACGCTGGAGGCGCTGCTGGAGCTGATGGACTGTCAGACCACCTACCGCAGCCGCTATGTGCTGGGCGTCACGCTGGCGCCGGTGCTCGATCTGGCGCTGATCGACGAGACCAACCCGCGCTCGGTCGCCTTCCAGCTCGCCCGCATCGCCGAGCACCTCGCCGCCCTGCCGGGCGCCGCGCCCGGCGAGCCGATGGACCCCACCGCGCGCATCGCCCAACGGCTGCTCACCGACCTGCGCACCCTGGAGCCCTGCGATTTCGCCCTGCCGCAGGTGCTGGCCATCGAGCAGCAGCTGATGCGTCTGTCGGACGCGCTGTCGCGGCTCTATTTCACCCCGCGCCACATGGTCGCCGACCTCAGCGAGCAGCTGGCATGAAGTACGATCTCAAGCAGCGCACGCTTTATGACTATGGCGCCGGTGTCGCGCTGTCGCAGCACGTGCTGCGGCTACTGCCGGTGGATCGGCCGGGCCAGGTGGTGGAAGCCGCCAGCCTGCGCATCGCGCCGCCACCCGGTGAGCAGGCGGAAAGCCGCGACTTCTTCGGCAATGCGGTGCATGCCATCGGCTTCGATGCCCCGCATGACCGGCTCGATGTCGTCACCACCGCGCGCGTCGAGGTAACGCGGGCCGATCCGCCGATCGCCGACCTGACGCCGGCGTGGGAAGTGGTGCGGGCGTCCGCCGCCGCCTCGGCCGATCTCGGCCCTATGTCGCCGGTGCATGGGCTCTACCCCAGCCGCGCGGTGCCGCTGGTGCCGGCGATCACCGATTATGCGGCGACGAGCTTTCCACCGGGCCGGCCGGTGCTCGCCGGTGCCGTCGAACTGGCCCGGCGCATCAAGGCCGATTTCACCTACGAGCCAGGCGCCACCGACGTCAGCACGCCGCCGGCCGAGGCGTTCTCGCTGCGGCGTGGCGTCTGTCAGGACTTCGCCCATATTGTCATCGCCGGCCTGCGCGGGCTCGGCCTGCCGGTGCTCTACGTCAGCGGCTATCTGCGCACCCTGCCGCCGCCGGGCCGGCAGCGGCTGGAAGGCGCCGACGCCACCCACGCCTGGGTGTCGGTCTGGTGCGGGCCGGAGGTCGGCTGGATCGGCATCGATCCCACCAACGCGATTCCCGCCGGCACCGACCATGTCGAGCTGGCGATCGGCCGGGACTATGTCGATGTGGCGCCGATGCAGGGCGTCATCCTGGCCGCCGGCGCCCACCGGCTGACGGTCGCGGTGGACGTGGTGCCGGTGGCTGGCGCCGCCTGAACTGCCGTCCGGTCCGTCCCGGCGCGCAGATGACGTTCTTGAACGGCGGTCAGGCGCTCATCAAGGTCTAGAAATACCACTGCAGCTTCAGTTGCAGGAAGTCGTCGTCCCGCAGGATGCGCAGCGGGTCGTTGACGGCGACGCTGGTGAAGAAGCGGCCATCAAGACTGATGCGCCAGCTGCTGCCGAGCCGCCGGCTGGCCTCGACGTTGAAGGCCTTGGAGCTGTTTTCGAGATCGAACACCGCACCCATCAGCAGTTCGGTCGACGCGATGTCGTTGCCGGCGAAGCGCAGGCCGACGAACAGGTCGTTGTCGAACGGTGAGGTGCCGCTCTTGCCGCGCTCATCGTAGAGATATTCCGCCAGCAGGCCGAGATCGGCGCCACCCCTGGTGACGCCATAGAGCGTGTACTCGAAGCCGGCGGCAAACGCGGCGTAGTCGCGCACCGGGTTCCACTGGTGGATGCCCTCGAATTTCAGCAGCCAGGCCCCGAAGGTCGCCTGGAGGTCGATGCCGGTCTGGTCGATCAGCTGGTAATAGGGGATCAGCACCGGTGTGCCGGTGGCGGACAGGCCTGGCAGCAACAGTGGTTCGCGACCGGTGCCGGAGAAGTGCGACAGCCCGAGGTCGATCGGGCCGGCCTTCAGCGACCATCGCGCCGCCCAGTCGAGATGGTGGTCGTCGTGGCGCGACTCGTACCGGGTCTGCGCGCGGTCCACCAGCAGCATGCCGTTGGGCCGGTCGAGCCGCTTGGGGTAACGGCGCTCGCGGAAATAGGGCATCACATAGGCGCTGAAGGTGCCGAGCTTCGCGGTGGTCAGCGCGCCCGCCACCATCGGCTGGCCGAGATAATCCTCGCCGTCGATGTCTTCCAGCGCGTCGATCTGGTTGAGCACGTTGACCAGGTGCACGGCCTCCGTCACGCCCCAGAACTTGCGGTCGACGCCGGCGGTCAGTTCCAGCGGGCCGAACACGCCCACCCACTTGGCCTCGCGCACGTCGGCGTGGGTCCGGGCGTCGGTGGCGGTATCCAGGCGGCCGAAGCCGGTCAGGCGCAGCTGCTGGTCGCCGTTGGCCCACACGACGCCAAGGCTGGGCTCGGCGGCAACGGCGCCATAGAGCCGGCGCGACACGCCGTCGTCGGAGCGTTGCGTAAACCAGCGCCCCTCGCCCTCGACGAAGCCGGACAGCGTCACCCCGCCGCGCCGGGCGGCATCCGGGCGTGGCGGCGGATTGGCGAGGTCGACCGGCAGGCCGGGTGCGGCGGCCGACGCCATGAACACGTCGGCAAACGCATCGGCGCTGGCGTCACCCGCCGAGGCCATCACCACCGCCGGGGCGCCGGCGGCGGGAACGACACCGGCGACATGGCGGACCGAATCATCGGTCAGCGCCCGGGGGGTCAGGCGCGCCGGGGCAGGGCCACCGGCCGCCGGCGCCAGCGCGGCCAGCGCCTGGGCCAGGTCGTCGACACTGGGGGCGGCGCGCATCCGCACCCGGGCGATGGCCTGGGTCGCCGACGGCCTGGCGCGTGCCGGCAGCGCCTGATCAGCGGCCTGTGTCGCGGTAAGCGGGCCGTAGGCCACCGGCGTCACCGGCGTGCGCGCGATCACGCCGGCGGGGGTCGGACGCATGACGGAAGCCACGGCCGGCCGGGACGCCGCGACGGCGGCGGTCTGACCGGCCGGCAGGAAGTCGAACACCACGCGGGTCGGCAGGCTGCCCGCTGCCGGCAGCGTGAACTGCCGTGACAGGCGGGCGCCACCGTTGAACGACAGCGTGAGTTGGGTAGCCTCGGCGGACGTGTCGGTCACCGTGGCGGCCAGGGCGGGCAGTATGCGGCCGAGCTGGCCGAGCTGATGCCGGGCCCGCGGGCTGAGCGGCGCATCGACGTTGACACCCCAGGCGCCGTTGCCCAGTGGCGTCAACTGCACGGTGCGGTGGCCGGCAAGATCGAGCACCACGCGCTGGTAGGCGCCATGCTGGCCGGCCCGCACCTGCTGCACCTGGGATGTCGCCACCGCGGCGACGGCGGCAATCGAGGCAGCGGGGGTCGGCGCGGCGATGCCGACGGCGAGCGAGGGAGTGGCCATGAGGCCGGTCAGCAGACCGGCGGTCACGGCAAGGGTGCACACGCGCATGTTCGTTGGCCCTGAGTCGCGTTGCGGGAGCCCTATCATGGCCCGCGGTGTGTTGCCGGTCGGTAAAGCGGTATCATTCATCACGGTTAACCTTGCGCTGGCGGCCGGAACCGCCCATGGCTGGGCTTGACGAAAAGAGGACGGCGGTGACCCGGCAGTTACTCCTGGAAATCTGGCGGTGGACGCAGATCGCCATCGGCTGGCTGCTGATCCTGCTCGCCCCTCCCATTGGTGGCCTGCTGCCGGGACCGATGGGCTTTGTCGGCTTCGCTCTCGGGCTGGTGCTGGTACTGCGCAACTCGCGCTGGGCGCGGCGCAAGTTCGTGCAGGTCCAGCGGCGTTATCCCGTGGTTGGCGGCTGGATTCGCCGCAAGCTGCTGCGCCGACGCAACGGCAACGGTGACGGCAAGGCCGCCAAATCCTGACGCGAACAGTGACGAACACCTTGGCGGAAAGTCGTGCCAGACGACTTTCCGGTCGTGCCGGTCGATCCCTCAGGGCCGTGCCAGCGCGGTCTCGGAGAAGTCGCTGTCGCGCAGGCCGGCCTTGAACGTGAAGGTGGTCCAGGTCAGCCGGGTGGTCTTGCCGGTCTGATGGTTGACCATCATCATGTCATGCGAACGCCAGAACCTGCCCTGATACTGTTTCCAGGCGCCGGCGGTCATTGTCTTCAGCAGCTGGTTGCGCTGGTCGTAATAGTCGACCTTGAGCGCCCGCAGCTCACCCTTGTCCAGCCAGACCATCTGGCGGCTGTAACCGGAGTTGTCGTAGGCCGGCATCCGCTCGATGACGGTGCAGGTGAGCGTGCCGCACGGTTCGTCGCGCAGCCAGCGATAGGTGAACTTCTCGACCTCGGCGGCGGCGAAATCCTCGTAGGCGAACTCCGAGCCCATGAACGGCCCCGACTTGTTGGCCGATGCGATGCGTTTCACCCGCTTGAGCGCCGGCAGGTAGATCCACTGGTCGTCATTGCCCTTGATGTGATTGAACGTCAGCAGGGCGGTGTCCTTCACGTCCTTGGGGGTGTTGAACACGATCAGGCTCTTGTCGCCGTCCGTGTCGGCCCTGCGTTCCAGCGACCGGAAGCTGAGCTCGCGCACGGCGGTCTGGCCGGACTTCGACCCCAGCACCATGGTCAGCCCGGCCTGGGCGTCGATCCAGCCGCGATCGCGACGGTCTGCCTCGACGGCAACGGCGCGACCGCGGGCGACCGCATCCGCCGGCTGCGCCTGTGCCACGGCCAGCGGCGCGGCGAGACCGGCGAACAGCGCCAGCCCGGCGAACAGCGCCGGACGCGGACTGAGGGGGAACGGCGTTGAGCGCATGGCGATCCTCATGCTTTGACGTACGCGGGGCGTACCCGGGGCCTTACACGCAGGGGCGTACACAGGCAGACATGACGCAAGCAGATAACGCCGGGATGGTAACCGCACTGTTAATCCGGCAGCTGGTGCCGGCGCGCCCGCGACGGGGCGGTCAGTACATCAGGCGGATGAACGCCATGCGCACCAGGATGTCCACCAGGATGTCCACCACCACCAGGCCGAGAGCCTGGACGAAGGTGGCGCCCAGGGCCACCCGCAGGACATACAGTTTCACGCTGAACAGATAACAGATCAAGCCCCAGTAGAGGAGGCTGAACAGGCTTTCGCCCAGCACACCATAGCCGCCCAGCAGCAACAGCGGCATCGCCAGCAGCAGCTGGAACAGGCTGAACCAGTTGAGCACCATCAGTGTCGGCAGCGCGCTGCGCTGGCGGTGCAGCAGCCCGGCCAGGCCGATGAACAGCACGGCGTAGGTCAGCCACGCGGTGATGAAGATCGCCAGCGTCGTTGGCAGGTCGAGGGGCTTCTGGCCCGCCGCCGCGGCCAGCCGGCCCAGTCCCTGCACGCCCACCAAGTACGGGCCGGCGGCGAACGGCAGTGCCGCCCACGACTGCCAGAAGCCGTGTGGCGTGGCGTCGAAGCGGTTGAGGCCGGTGCGGTCGAACAGGCTCAGCCGGGCGACGCCGGCCATGGGCGACAGCACGGCCTGCATCAGGGTCATGCCGCCGGACCGCCGCCGGAGTCGCGGAAGTAGCGATCGAGCACATCGGTGTAGATGTCGGCCAGCACGTGGAGGTCCGCCACCGCCGCCTTCTCGTCGGCCTTGTGCATGCTCTCGCCGACGAGGCCGAACTCGATCACCGGGCACAGGCGGCGGATGAAGCGGGCGTCGGACGTACCGCCGGTGGTGGACAGCGTCGGGGTGAGCCCGGTGCGGGCGGTAATGGCGGCGGCGACGATGTCGGACAGCGGCCCGGGCGCGGTGAAGAAAGCCTCGCCGGAGATACGGATCGCGACGTCGGCGCCGGGCGCTTCCTCGGCGACCACGGCGCGCAGCCAGTCGCTCAGGCTGGCGCCGCTGTGCAGGTCGTTGAAACGGATGTTGAGCCGGGCGGTCGCGCGGGCCGGCACCATGTTTTCCGTGGGGTTGCCGACGTCGAGGTTGGTGACCTCCAGGTTGGAGGGGTCGAAATAGGTATTGCCGGAATCGACGGGATCGCGCTTCAGCCGCTCAAGGATGCGCACCAGCCGGGTGATCGGGTTGTCGAAGCGCTGCGGGTAGGCGACATGGCCCTGGATGCCGTTGACGGTGATGTGGGCGTTGAGGCTGCCGCGCCGGCCAACCTTGATCATGTCGCCAAGCTGGCGGGCGGAGGTCGGTTCGCCGACCAGGCAATGGTCGGGTCGTTCGCCATGGGCGGCCATCCAGTCGAGCACCGGATCGGTGCCGTGGCGGGCCACGCCCTCCTCGTCGCCGGTGATCAGCAGCGAGATCGAGCCCTTCAGACCGCTGGCGAGGTGGCGACGCAGCGCCACCAGGAAGGCGGCGATGGCGCCCTTCATGTCGGCGGCGCCCCGGCCGACGACGAAGCCCTGATCGACGACGCCGGCGAAGGGGTCGACCGACCAGCCATCGGCGGCGCCCGGCGGCACCACGTCGGTGTGGCCGGCGAAGCAGAAATGCGGGCCGCCGGCGCCAAGGCGCGCGTAGAGGTTGTCGACCCGCTCGGCGCCGTCGCCGAACGGCAGCCGGTGCACGGTGAAGCCGAGCGCGGTCAGCTCGCCCGCCACCACGTCGAGCGCGCCGGCGTCATGCGGGGTCACCGAGGGACAGCGGATCAACGCCAGCGTCAGGTCGACGGCATCGGGCGAGGCGACGGAAGGCGCAAGGCCGGGGGGGGCGGAGTCACGCATAAGCTGCCCACAGGTAGTGATCCGCAGGGCTCACGTCAAAGGCTGACAAGGCGATCGCGATCGGTAATAGTGGGCCCAGGCGAGATCAAAAGGTGAACAATGGCCAAGATTGACGTCAAGACAGTCCCGGTGCGGGAAGGTTCCGGCTATCCCGCGCCGTTCCATGAACTGGCGCACGGGCGGCGCAAGCAGGCGCTGGGGGACGCCGGGGGCTTGCGCGACTTCGGTGTCAACCTGGTGACGCTGCCGCCCGGTGCCTGGTCGAGCCAGCGCCACTGGCATGCGGCGGAGGACGAGTTCGTCTATGTGCTGGCCGGTACGCTGACGCTGGTGAGCGATGCCGGCGAGACACCGGTGGCGGCCGGCGAGTGCGCCGCCTTCCCCAAGGGCGTGGCGGACGGTCACCACTTCATCAACAAGGGTACGGTGCCGGCGGTCTATCTTGAGGTTGGCAGCCGCCGCGACGACGACGTCTGCCACTACCCCGACATCGACATGCACTTCGAGACGTCGGCCGGCTGGTACACCCGCAAGGACGGCACCCCCTACCCCCGGCGCTGAGGCATCCGGGGGGGGCGGTGTCGCGACTCAGTCGGGCAAGCCGGATCGCCACGCAGTCGCTGGACGTCTGTTTCGCGACTCAGTCGCGGGGCGCCTATTTCGCGACTCAGTCGCGGAGGAGCTCGTTGATCCCGGTCTTGGAGCGGGTCTGGGCGTCGACGCGCTTGACGATGACGGCGCAGTAGAGCCCCGGCCCCGGCGTGCCGTCGGGCAGCGGCTTGCCTGGCAGGGTGCCCGGCACCACCACCGAATAGGCCGGCACCCGGCCGACAAACACCTCGCCGGTGGCGCGGTCGATGATCTTGGTCGAGGCGCCGAGATAGACGCCCATCGACAGCACGGCGCCCTCCTCGACGATGACGCCTTCGGCGACTTCCGAACGGGCGCCGATGAAGCAGTTGTCCTCGATCACCACCGGGCCGGCCTGCAGCGGCTCAAGCACGCCGCCGATGCCGACGCCGCCGGAGAGATGGACGTTGCGGCCGATCTGGGCGCAGGAGCCCACCGTCGCCCAGGTATCGACCATGGTGCCCTCGCCGACATGGGCGCCGAGGTTGACGAAGCTCGGCATCAGTACCGCGCCTGGCGCGATGAAGGCGCCCCGGCGGACAATGCTGCCCGGCACGGCGCGGAAGCCGGCGGCGCGGAAATCATCCTCGCCCCAGCCAGCGAACTTCGAGGGCACCTTGTCCCACCACGGCGTGTGGCCGCCGGGACCGCCAGAGATCAGGTCCATGTCGTTCAGGCGGAACGACAGCAGCACCGCCTTCTTCAGCCACTGGTTGACCGTCCAGACGCCATCGATCTTCTCCGCCACCCGGCGCCGGCCACCGTCGAGGTCGGCGAGCGCTGCGTCCACGGCGTCGCGCACGCTGCCACGGGTGTCGGCGGTGATGCTGGCCCGGTCTTCCCAGGCGGTGTTGATGATGCTCTCGATGTCGCTCACGCGCGCTCTCCCGTCACTGATTCGGTGTGTCTGTACTGTCGATGGGCTCAGGCCGGCATCATCACCTGGTCGAGCCAGGCGGCGACGTCGTCGGTCTCATGGTCGATATGGCCGGCTCCGGCATCGACCGCGCCCTTCTCCGAGCCGTTGTTGACCCACACGGTGGTCATGCCCAGCGCCTTGGCGGGCCTGAGGTTGCGCGCCATGTCCTCGAAGAACAGGGCGCGGCGGGCGTCGATGTCGAAGCGGCTCAGCAACTGGTCGTAGGGCGCGCGTTCCGGCTTGGGCACGAAGTCGGCGCTCAGGATGTCGTGCAGGCCGTCGAAATGATGGGCGATGCCCAGCCGCTCCAGTACCCGTCGCGCGTAGGGGCCATCGGCGTTGGTGAAGATGATCTTGCGCCCTGGCAGCCGGGCAAGGGCGGCGTCGAGGCGGGCGTCGGCGTCCAGCACCGTGAGGTCGATGTCGTGGACATAATCAAGGAAATCATGGGGATCGACCTGATGGTTGGCCATCAGGCCGCACAGCGTGGTGCCATGCTCCATGAAGTAGCGTTTCTGCACCGCGCGGGCATCCGTCGCCGACAGCCCGAGCAGGCGCGCCACATATTCGCCCATCCGCACGTCGATCTGGCCGAACAGGTTGGCGCGGGGGTGATAGAGGGTGTTGTCGAGGTCGAACACCCAGGCATCGATCTTTGACGCGTCGATCATCAGCGCCTCATAGAGCCTGGCCGGCCGAGATGGAAGCCTTGCCGGCGCCCTGTGCGTCGATCGGGGGACTCCGGTCCCGCCGCGCCGCCCCGCCGGCCGTGAACGCCCCCGTCACGACCGGCGCCTGCCGGGCGCTCTCGGACGGCGGGCCGTGCGAAAAATGACGTTGGCAACCGGGACCTTAGCAACCTGTTAAGCGGCGCCGGGCTAAGCAGTTGGCCCATGACGCAGCCGCTCTTCTCTCTTGCGGTGGAAACCGATGCCGCCGCCCGGCAGGACCGACAGGATGTCAGCCTGTCGGCGCTGGTCGGCCATGAGTTCGGCCCGTCGTGGGTGGTGGACGCCACGGGCAACGTCATCAGCAACAATGAGGCCGCGCACATCCTGATCCAGAACGCCGGCATCCGCCAGCGGCTGGAGAAGCTGATCCTGCAGGTGCAAATCCGTCACGAACCGGGACAGATCGATCTCGTCGTCGACGGCCGGCCGCGGCGCTATTTCACCGTCCGCGCCCGCCCGCTGGGGGGCGCAAGCGACATCGGCCATGTCTGGTGCGATGCCCACGAGACCAGTCTCAAGGATCACATGGTGGACGCGCTGCGCGAATCGCGGGCGATGTTCAAGAGCCTGGTCGAGGCCGCCGGCGACTTCTCGTGGGCGACCGATTCCGAAGGGCGTATCGTTTACACCAGTGCGGAAGGCGCGCTGGGCATGGAGCCGTGGGACATCAACGGCAAGCGGGCGAGCGAACTGGGCGCCGAGGCAGGCAAGTGCTTCACCACCCGGGTGCCGTTGCGGCCGACCGACGTGTGGGTCAATGCCCGCAACGGCGCGCCGGTGTGCCTGTCGGTCGTGGCGGTGCCTATTTTCAACGACGGTGTCTGGTCCGGCGCCCGCGGCATTGCCCGCGACGTCACCGCCGATCGTCTGGCGCAACGCCGGCTGGAGGCGGCGCGTCGACGCGAACAACTGTATCAACGGGTGCTCGACGGCATCCGCGCCGAGGTTGACCCGACGCAGATGCTGGAGAACGCGGTCAAGGTGATCAGCGAGGCGTTCGGCGCCGATCGCTGCGTCATCCATCGCGCCAACGTGCCGGCGGACACCTCGCCGGCGACGGACGCGCATGTGCTGAGTTCGCCGTGCCGCTTCCGTGGCGTGGTCAATGGCGAGCTGGTGATCGAGCGGCGCGGCACGCCCTGGCGCACCGACGACGAGGACATGCTGGGCCGCGTGGCCGATCACATCGCCGTCGCCATCGCCCAGGCCGAACAGATGGAGACGCTGGAGCGCATCTCCCGCACCGACGGCCTGACTGGGCTGGCCAACCGGCGTGCCTTCGAGGACGAGATGCGCCTTCGCCTGGCCCGGCTGGACGTCAGCCCGATGTCTGCCGGAACCTTGCTGATTGTCGATCTCGATCACTTCAAGCGGCTGAACGACAGTCGGGGCCACGACGCCGGCGACGCCGCGCTGCGTGCCTTTGCCGGGCTGCTGCGCGCCAAGACGCGGGGCGAGGATGTGGTTGCCCGGTTCGGTGGCGACGAGTTCGCGGTCTGGCTCAACGGTGCCGGCAGTGACGGCGGCGAGCGTCTGGCCCGCGCGCTGGTGGAGGGGATGAAGACGGTGCGCACGGCGGTCGGCGCCGATCGACTCTCGCTGTCGATCGGCGTTGCCAGCTGGCACCGGCAGGATGATCTGGATGCTCTGATGAAGCGTGCTGACCAGGCGCTCTATCGGGTCAAACGTCGGGGTCGGAACGGCTACGCCGTTGCCGGAGGGGATGAGTGAGGGGACGAAACGCGCGGGCGGATGATCGCCTGCCATCGGGGTTCAACTACCAGCAGGCGATGCGGACTCTCGAGGGCGGCGATACGGCGGGCAAGACGGCGCTGGCGCGCAACAGCCAGACGCCGCCGGAGATACTGTATTATCTGGCCGAGACCGGCACATGGGAGGTACGCGTGGCAGCGGCAGCCAATCCGAAGACACCCTCGCAGGCCGACCTGCGACTGGCCGGCGATACCGACGAGAATGTGCGGGCGGAACTGGCGCGCAAGCTCGGCCGGCTGTTGCCGGACGTCAGCGACGCCGAGCGCACCCAGCTGCGGGAACAGGCGATTGTCATCATCGAGGCGCTGGCCCAGGATCAGGCGCCGCGCGTGCGTGCCCTGATCGCCGAGGCCATCAAGTCCGACCCGCGCATTCCCCACGATACCGTGCTGCGGCTGGCGCGCGATCCCGATCTGCTGGTTTGCGGGCCGGTGCTGGAATATTCGCCGCTGCTCAACGACACCGATCTCAAGGAGATCATCGCCGCCTGCCAGGTAACCGGCGCGCTCGCCTGCATCGCGCGGCGCGCCAGTGTCTCCGAGGATGTGTCGGACGCGCTTGCCCGCACCGGCGACATCGCCGCCGTCTCGGCGCTGTTGTCCAACCCGAACGCCCAGATCCGCGAGGACACGCTGGACGCCATTCTGGATGGCGCGCCCACTGTCGAGGCCTGGCATGAGCCGCTGACGCTGCGCGCCAACCTGTCGATCCGCGCCATGCGCCGGATCGCCGGCTTCGTCGCCGCGGCGCTGGTGGACCGCATGGTGGAACGCCAGGCGCTGGGCGAGGAGGTGGCGCGGGAACTGCTGCTGGCGGTGCGCGAGCGCATCGACGGTGCCACCGTTGATGCGCAGGATCTGCGCAGCGCCGAGCAGGAGGCCGCGCTGGTGGTCGCCCGCGGCCGCTTCGACGACGGCTGGGTGCTGGATTGCATCGCCGAGGGCCGGCGCACCGTGGTGGTGGTGGCGCTGGGGCTGGCCTCGCGCATCGGTGTCACGGCGGCGCGCAAGATCATCGAGTCGCGCTCCGGGCGGGCGATCACCGCCCTGTGCTGGCGCGCCCGGCTATCGGCGCGGGTGGCCTATGACGTGCAGCAGAAGGTCGGCTTCGTGCCGGCGCCGCAGCTGATGACCCCCAGGGGGGGTACCGACTATCCGCTCGGCACCGACGAGATGGCGTGGTTGCTCGACACCTTCGCTGGCGACTGAGCGGCCTTGTCCTTCAGGGTGCGACGCTTCTGGCCCCCGCCGCGCGCCAGGACCGTCCGGTCTAGCCGCGCCGCACCAGGGTGCCGGCGCCCCGCCGGGTGAAGATTTCCAGCAGCATGGCGTGCGGCACCCGTCCGTCGAGAATGACGGCGGCGTCAACGCCCTTTTTCAGCGCCTCGATGCAGGTCTCGATCTTCGGGATCATGCCGCCCTGAATGGTGCCGTCGGCGATCAGGCCCTCGATGCGGGCCGGGTTGAGGTCGGTCAGCAGGTTCTTGTCCTTGTCCAGCACGCCGGCGACGTCGGTGAGCAGGAACAGGCGGGCGGCCTTCAGCGCCCCGGCGATGGCGCCGGCCATGGTGTCGGCGTTGATGTTATAGGTGTCCCCCTTTTCATCGACGCCGATCGGCGCGATCACCGGAATGACGTCGGACTGGCGCAGCAGGTCGAGCACCTTGGTGTCGATGTGGTCGGGCTCGCCGACGAAGCCGAGATCCACCACGCTTTCGATGTTGGAGTCCGGATCCTTCTTGGTGCGGGTGAGTTTCTTCACCGTCACCAGATGGGCATCCTTGCCCGACAGGCCGACCGCCGTGCCGCCGGCGCGATTGATGTAATGGGCGACGTCCTTGTTGATCGATCCGGCCAGCACCATCTCGGCGACCGCCGCCGTCTCGGCGTCGGTGACGCGCAGGCCGTCGATGAAGTTGGAGCTGATGCCCAGCCGGTTCAGCATCTTGCCGATCTGCGGCCCGCCGCCGTGCACCACCACCGGATTGATGCCCACCTTCTTCAGCAGCACGATGTCCTGGGCGAAGCTTTCCGCCAGCGATTCCTCGCCCATGGCGTGGCCGCCATATTTCACCACGAAGGTCTTGCCGGCGTATTTGCGCAGATAGGGCAGTGCCTCGATCAGGGTCTCGGCTTTTTCAAGATCCACCGGGCTCGGGGCGTGATCGGCAAGGGCGTTCATCGGGCGGTCTCCTTCAACCGGTCTGCGCCATAGCGTCTGTTCGCCGGCGATGGAAGCCTGCTTGCGCGGTCGGGGTTCACAGCAGGCCGACAATGGCGGCGCGCAGCTCGGCGATGCCGCGGCCCTTCTCCGAACTGGTGACGATGATCTCCGGGTGGCAGGCGCCGTGGCGGCGTGCGTCGGCCCGCACCCGCGCCAGCACCTCGGCGGCCTCGCGGGCGTTGAGCTTGTCGAGCTTGGTCAGCACCAGCTGGTAGGAGACCGCCGCCTCGTCGAGCATGGTCATGATCGGCTCGTCGGGCGGCTTGATGCCGTGGCGGGAATCGATGAGCACGAACACCCGCTTGAGCGCCGCCCGGCCGCGCAGATAGGTGCGGATCAGGTTTTGCCAGGCGGCGACCACCGGCTTGGGCGCCTCGGCATAGCCATAGCCCGGCATGTCGACCAGCCGCAGCGCCGGCGCCGCCGGATCGCCGACGTCGAAGAAGTTGAGTTCCTGCGTCCGCCCCGGCGTGTTGGAGGTGCGGGCCAGACCGTTGCGGTTGGTCAGCGCGTTGATCAGGCTCGACTTGCCGACGTTGGAGCGCCCGGCGAAGGCGATCTCGGCACAGATCGGGTCAGGCAGGAACTTCAGCGCCGGCGCCGACTTGAGGAACGTGATGGGGCCGGCGAACAACCGGCGGCCGGCCTCCATCAGCGCCGGATCCGGCGCCGTGTCGGCCGTCATGCCGTCATCCGTGCCTGCCTGCTCGCTCATGCTCTCAGGCCTTGCCCGGTTCGTTGGCGTGGCGCTTCAGCAGCACCCACTGCTGCAGGATCGACAGCACGTTGTTCACCGTCCAGTACACCACCAGGCCCGCCGCGAAGGGGGCGAGAATGAAGGTGAAGATGATCGGCATGAAAGCGAACACCTTCTGTTGCACCGGGTCCACCGGCGCCGGGTTCAGCCGCTGCTGCAACCACATGGTGACGCCCATGATGATCGGCAGGATGCCGATGGCAAGGAAGCTCGGCGGCGTGAACGGCAGCAGGCCGAACAGGTTGACCGGGGTCAGCGGGTCCGGTGCCGACAGATCGCGGATCCAGCCGAAAAACGGCTGGTGACGCATTTCGATGGTGACGAACAGCACCTTGTAGAGCGCGAAGAACACCGGAATCTGCAGCAGGATCGGCAGGCAGCCACCCAGCGGATTGACCTTCTCCTTCTGGTACATCTCCATGATCGCGCGCTGCTGCTGCTGCTTGTCGTCGGCGTAGCGCTCCTGCAGTTCCTTCATCTTGGGCTGCAGCAGCTTCAGCTTGTTCATGCTGGCGTAGCTCTTGTTGGCCAGCGGGAACATGATCGCCTTCACGATGACGGTCAGGCCGATGATGGCGAGACCGAAGTTGCCCATCAACTTGTACAGCCAGTCGAGCACGAAGAAGATCGGCCGGGTGAGGAAATAGAACCAGCCCCAGTCGATGGCGCGGTCGAACAGCGCGATGCCGTACTGCTTCTCGTAGCGGTCGATCAGCGCCACTTCCTTGGCGCCGGCGAACAGCCGCACGGTGTCGCTGTGGCGCGCCCCGGCGCCGATGGTCAGCGGCGTCTGCAGGAAGTCGGCCTGGTAGCGGCCGTCGGGGGCGCGGAAGGTCGCCTTGAACTGCGCCTTCTGGTCGGGCACCAGCGCGGTCAGCCAGTAGTGGTCGGTCATGCCGAGCCAGCCGCCGGTGGAGTCGTAGTTCACCGGGCCGTCCTCGACCAGATCGGCGTACTTCTCTTCCTCCAGCGTGCCGTTGAACACGCCCAGCGGTCCTTCATGCAGCACGGCGAACGTCTGATGCTTGGGGATCGAGCCGCGCGACAGCCGGCCATAGCCCGCCAGCGCCACCGGGCCGGTGCTCCGGTTCTCCACCGTACGGGTGACGGTGAACATGTAATCCTTGTCGATCGCGAAGGTCAGGCTGAACACCAGGCCCTGGCCGTTGTCCCAGCGCAGCGTCACCGGTTTCTCGGGCGTCAGCGTGGCGGCATCGGCGGACCACACGGTGTTGCGATCGGGCACGGCGAGCCCGGTGCCGGCGGCGCTCCAGCCCAGCTCGGCGAAGTAGGTCTCGGCGGTGCCGGCCGGCGACAGCAGCACGATATTCGCCGAGTCCTTTTCCACGGCCTCGCGGTAACGGGTCAGCATCAGGTCGTCGAGGCGGGCGCCTTTGAGCGCGATCGAGCCCTTGAGCTTCGGCGTGTCGATGGCCACGCGCGGGCTCTCGGTCAGCACCACCGCGCGCGGCCGCACCCGGTCCGCCGGTTCGGTCGCGCCCGGCACGCTGTCGGCCGTGGCGGACTCCGTGGTGGCCGCCGGCGCCGTCGCGACCGGCGCGGCCGGCTTCGGCTGCGGGAACACATAGTCCCAGCCAACGAGAATCAGCACCGACAACACCATGGCCAGGATCAGGTTCTTGTTGTTACCCACGACGGCTTCCTTGCTTTGCGAATGACGGCTTCAGGCGCCCGGACGGGGCGGTACCGGGTCATAGCCATGTCCACCCCAGGGGTGGCAGCGCGACAGGCGGCGGATCGCCAGCCAGCCGCCGCGCCACGGCCCGTGCAGGCGGACGGCCTGAATGGCATAGTCCGAACATGATGGCTGATAGCGACAGGTCGGCGGCAGCACAGCGGAGAAACTCCACTGCCACAGACGGAAAAAGCCGATCATCAGGCGCGCGAACATGGCCGCCTTCCTGTCAGGTGCGATGGAGTTTGCCAAGCCCGCGCTTGAGATCGGCGAGCAGATCGGTCCAGTCGCGGTCGAGTCCGCCGCCCCGGCCGATGAATACATAGTCGATTCCTGGCCGTGCCTCGGGCGCCAGCGCCTCGCGGGCGAGCGCGCGCAAGCGGCGCTTCAGCCGGTTGCGGACCACGGCGTTGCCGACCCGCTTGGTGACGGTGAAGCCGACGCGACTGCTGTCGCGGTCGTCGAGGCGCGGGTGGGCAAGCAAAACGAAACCGGGCGTCGACCACCGACGCCCGCTGTTCGCGGCCAGATAATCCCGGCGCTTGAGCAGTTTTTCCAGCCTCAAGGCAAGCCCCCCTTGCCTGCACGGGGGCACGCCTTCAGGCGGAGAGGACCGCCCGACCCTTGGCGCGGCGCGCGGCCAGAACCTTGCGGCCGCCCTTGGTCGCCATGCGGGCGCGGAAACCATGGCGGCGCTTGCGCACCAGGCGGCTCGGTTGGAAAGTGCGTTTCATGTCACGTCCTCGGGGACAAAAGTCTGCTACTCGCGAATGAGCGCCGGGCTATAGCGGCGGTGGTCGCCAGAGTCAACCACACCCGCCCCGCCCGGCCGCGCTCTCGCTCGCGCGCGCCGACTCAAGCCGCCGGCCCGGCGTTTCACGACCCGGCGGCGGTGTCCGGACCGCTGCCGCGTACCACTGGTCGTGCCTTTGCCCGGGTTCGACGCATGATCCTGCCGCCGGCATTGCCGGTCGCGTCCGAAGGTGGAGAATGTACCGGCTGTCCGGTCGTTGTCGCGCTCGATGACAGGCGATGATGCGGTCCGGGCCTGTGCGTGTCGCGTGAACCTCGCGTCAGGGCTGGTTCATTCCGGAGCCGGCTCCTGCATTCCCATGAGAGGAGCAACGGACCATGACCACATCGATTCCCGTCCGCCCGCTGGCCGTTCCGGCGGCTCTTGTCGCCCTCGTCGTGTTCGCGGCGCCCGCGTTCGCCGGGGCGCCCGCCGGCACGCCCGATGACCGCGGGGCGGCCGCCACGTCCCCGGCGACGGCCGGCACCCAGGCCGGCGCGGCCACCGATGACGCGGCTCGCGCCAACGCCGTGGCGCCTGCGGCCGGCGCGACCGAGCCAAAAATGGCAACGGATGACGACATGGCCAAGCGCGAGGCCAAGAAGGCCATGAAGAAGAACAAGGAAATGAAGGGCGGCGAGCCGAAGGAGCCCCGGCCCTACTGAGGCCCAGGCCCTACTGAGGCCCAGGCCCTACTGAGGCGAAGCCTGGTCGCCGGCCTGATGGTGGGGGTGGCGTTACCGCGTCACCCCCGCGCATCGTGCGGGCAGGGCGTTCGCCGGCGGCCTATGCCGCCTGCAGCAGCGAGAACATTTCGTCCTTCAGGCCCAGCCGCATCACCTTGAGGTGTTCCAGCGCCTGGTCGTCCATTGGCTCGACCTCGATTTCGGCGCGGTGAATCTTGCGATTGACCTCCCGGTAGGTCTCCATCAGCTTCTGGAAATGGGGGTTCCCCACCTTCAGCGCATGAATCCTGTCGGCGAATTCTGGAAATTCCTCATGCAGTTCGTGCGGTGTGTTGGCCATGAATCCTCCTGTGGGCCTGATACTGGCCCTGATTCTAGCCCGTCGCCGCCAGCCCGCCTTGAGGGGGATCAACCCGGCCACCTGTTGCTCCCGTCCGCGTCGTCGCGCAGGATGCGGCCATGACAGCCGACCCTGCCGCCGACCCTGCCGCCGCCACCGGCTCTTCCGTCACGGATGCCGATGTCTTCACCGACGTGCCCGGCCTGCGGCTGGGGCATGCCCACGATGCCGCCGTGCGCACCGGCGTCACCGTCATCCTGCCGGACGATCCGGCGGTGATGGGGGTGGACGTCCGCGGTGGCGGCCCCGGCACGCGGGAGACCGACGCGCTGGCACCGGGCAATCTGGTGGAACGCTTCCATGGCCTGGTGCTGGCCGGTGGCTCGGTGTTCGGGCTGGGCGCCGCCGACGCGGTGGTCGCCTGGCTGTCGGCGCGCGGCGTCGGTCTGGCGCTCGGACCGCGCGCCATCCCGGTGGTGCCGGGCGCCATTCTGTTCGACCTCGCCAACGGTGGCGACAAGGCCTGGGGCGATGCCCCGCCCTACGGCCGGCTCGGCATCGCGGCGGCCGAGGCGGCGTGGGCTGCGGGTAGCGCCTGCCCGCACGGCGCGGTGGGTGCGGGCTTCGGCGCCCGGGCCGGCTCGCGCCCCGGCGGCATTGGCAGCGCCAGTGACGTCATGACAGGCCCGGCGGCCGCGACTGCATGGCGGGTCGGCGCACTGGTGGCGGTCAACAGCTTTGGCGAGGTCTGCGACGGCGCGCCGCCCGAGCGCGGCCCGGTGCCGCTGCCCAAGGTGGCGCAGATGGGCACCAACACCAGCATCGGCGTCGTGGCGACCGACGCGCCGCTGACCAAGGCTCAGGCCGGCAAACTGGCGCTGATGGCCCACGACGGGCTGGCGCGCGCCATCCGGCCGATCCACACCCCCTTCGATGGCGATACGCTGTTCGCGCTGTCGACCGCGCCGGAGGGCGCGACGCCGGTGTCACCGCTGGACCTGGCGGTGCTTGGCACGCTGGCGGCCGACAGTGTGGCCCGCGCCGTGCGGCGGGCGGTGGCGGCGGTCTGAGGGTCTTTCCGGCTAGCGCGCCAATTCGCCTTGCAGGCGCTGATTGGCCTCGGTGTGGGCCGCCTGGGCATCGGCAATGCGCCGCAGCAGCCGGCCGGCGTCGCCGAGTATGGCGTTCGTGTCGGTCCCGCCGGCGGCCAGCACGGCAAGATCGCCGGCGCAGCGGTTGACGCTGGCGCGGGTGTCGTCGAACTTCGCCGCCGCTTCCGACAGCCGGGTCAGCTCGATCTGCGCCCTGGCCCACGCCTCGCTGGCGGCCGGCGCGCCGCGCGCGGCGGTCACTGCCGCCTCGGTGGTCGCCTGCTGGCTCGCCCAGCGTTTGGCCGCGACCTCGAAGTCCCGCCGTTCCTCGGCCAGGCGGGCGCGGATGGCGGCCAGATCGGGGGTTGCCGGCGTGGCGACCGGCGCCGGACGGGCCGCCGGTGCGCCGGCCTCCGCCATCGCCACCGGCGCGTCGCCGGCGTCCGCCCGCTTCTCGGCGGGTGTCTTGAGGCTGGGCCATTCGCCGCCTGAGGCGGCGCAGGCGGCCAGCGGCATCAGGACGAGCGGGAAGGCGAGGCGGAGAACGGAGCGTATCATCATGGCGCGGCACCCTATCGCCTGTCGGCGCGCGAGGGAAGCATGGCGGCGGGCGAGAGGCGCGCAAACCGCGCCTTGTCGAGGGTGTGCGATTTCGCTTGAGAATGCGCTTGCATGTGCCCCCGGCAATGGCTAGTGTCCGCGCCCGTTGCAAGACCATGCGCGCCCGTAGCTCAGCTGGATAGAGCATCAGACTACGAATCTGAGGGTCGGACGTTCGAATCGTTCCGGGCGCGCCATTCTTCTCTTGCCGAATCCCCCCGACAATCATGGACGAAATCCGAAGCACGTCGTCGTGTTGTCATCACGGCCGGGCTTGCGTGGTCCCGCCGCCAGCCCTTGAAGCCGCGACCGGTGATGCCACATCATGTCGGCGGCCGCTGTGTGGCCGCGCGATGTTTCGAGGATGGCGATGAACTATCTCAAGACCGGGATGCTGCTGGCGGCGCTGACGGCGCTGTTCATGGCGGTGGGCTACATGGTGGCCGGCCCCAACGGCGCGCTGATCGCCTTCCTGGTGGCGGCCGGCATGAACCTGTTCGCCTACTGGAACGCCGACAAGATGGTGCTGCGCATGTATGGCGCGCGCGAGGTCGATGCGCAGTCGGCGCCGGAGTTCCATGGTCTGGTGCGTCAGCTGGCGGCGGAAGCCGGCCTGCCGATGCCGCGGGTCTATATCATCGATACCGACCAGCCCAACGCCTTCGCCACCGGCCGCGACCCCGACCATGCGGCGGTGGCGGCGACGCGCGGCATCATGCGGATGCTCAGCCGCGAGGAGCTGGCCGGCGTGATGGCGCACGAGCTGGCCCACATCAAGAATCGCGACACCCTGATCATGACGGTGACGGCGACCATTGCCGGCGCCATCTCGATGCTGGCCAATTTCGCCATGTTCTTCGGCGGCAGCCGCGACGGCGAGCGGCCCAACCCGATCGCCATGATCGCCCTGATGATTCTGGCGCCGATGGCGGCCGCCCTGGTGCAGATGGCGATCTCGCGCACCCGCGAATACGCCGCCGACCGCGCCGGCGCGCAGATCTCCGGCCGTCCGATGGCGCTGGCCTCGGCGCTGGCGAAGATCCACAACGCCGCCCACGCCATCCCCAACCCGGCCGCCGAACACAATCCGGCGACGGCGCACCTGTTCATCATCAACCCGCTGTCGGGGGCGCGGATGGACAATCTCTTCTCGACCCATCCGGCGACCGAGAATCGCATCGCCGCGCTGGAGCAGATCGCTGGCGAGATGGGCGGCGGCGGCCGGCCGCCGTCCGCCTTCGATCCGCATGGCGGCGCGCCCGCCCGGCCGGACCGGCCGCGCGGGCCGTGGGGCTGAGCGGCCCGGCACCGAGAAAAGCATCGCCGGTGCAACTGACGCCATGACAGCGCCCGCGCTTGGCGGTAAAGCCCGGCGATGACCGATCGTCCCCGCCAACCCGCCCGTTCCCCCCGCCCCGCCCCGTCCGGCGACAAGTCCGGGGGTCGTTCCGGCGGTCGTCCCCGCCCCGGCCGGCCCGAAGGCGCTGTCGCCGGCCTGGCGGCGCGCCGCGGCGCCTTCAAGCTGCTCGCCGCCGTGTTGTGGCAGTATCGCCCGCTGGATATGGCGATCGAACGCGCGCTCGACGGCGTGCGCGACCCGGCGGACCGGGCGCTGGCGCGGGCCATCGCCAGCCATACGCTGCGCCGCCTGCCCGATCTTGATGCCGCCATCGATGCCTGTACCGCCAAGCCACTGCCGCACGACGCGCGGGCGCGTCTGGTGCTGCGGCTGGCGCTGACCCAGGCCTGGGTGCTCGGCACCCCGGCCCATGCGGTGGTCTCCACCGCCCTGCCGCTGGTGGAGGCCGGGCCGCGCCGGCTGGTCCATGGCGTGCTGTCGCGGCTGCTGAAGAGCCCTGCCTCACCGTTGCCGCTGCCGCCCACCCTGCCCGAACCGTTCGCCGAGCGCTGGGCCGAGGCCTTCGGGCCGGCCGCCGCCGAGGCCATTGCCGCCACGCTGGCGCACGAGGCGCCGCTCGACCTGACGCTGAAGGACGCCGCCGGCACCGCGGACGCGGCGGCCCGGCTGGGTGGCACCAGCCTGCTGCCCGGCCATGTGCGGCTGACCAGTCCCGGTGCCGTGGAGGCGCTGCCCGGTTTCGCCGAGGGTGACTGGTGGGTGCAGGATCTGGCGGCGCAACTGCCGGCCCGGCTGCTGGCGGCGCGGCCCGGCGACACGGTGGCCGATCTGTGCGCCGCGCCCGGCGGCAAGACGCTGCAGCTGGCGACGGCCGGCGCGCGGGTGACGGCGGTGGACGTCAGCGAAAGTCGTCTGGCGCGACTTTCCGACAATCTCGCCCGCACCGGGCTTGCCGCCGAGGTGGTGTGCGCCGATGCGCTGGCCTGGCGGCCGGCGGCACCGCTCGACGCGGTGCTGCTCGACGCGCCATGCAGCGCCACCGGCACGCTGCGTCGTCACCCGGATGTCTTCTACCTCAAGGCCGCCCGCGATCTGGCGCCGCTGCTCGACCTGCAGGCCCGCCTGCTCGACCACGCGCTGGACCATCTGAAGCCCGGCGGCCGGCTGGTCTATGCCGTCTGTTCGCTGGAGCCCGAGGAGGGCGAGGCGCAAATCGCCGCGCTGCTGCAACGCCGCCCGGACGTCCGCCTCGACCCGGTCGCGCCGGCCGAGCTGGCGGGGCTCGACCTGCCGGTGGCGCCCGAGGGCTGGCTGCGCACCCTGCCCGGTCAGCTGGCCGAGGCTGGTGGTCTGGACGGCTTCTTTATCGCCCGTCTCGTCAGAGGCTCCGCCTGACCGGTGGCTCTGTCGGCGGCCGTTGTTCCCCGAATCCGAACCTGCTAAGACCCGCTCTCATGTCGCAACAACCCGTCCGCATCGCGCCGTCCATCCTGTCCGCCGACTTCGCCCGGCTGGGTGAGGAAGTGCGCGCCATTGATGCTGCCGGCGCCGACTACATCCATGTCGACGTGATGGACGGCCATTTCGTGCCCAACATCACCATCGGTCCGGCGGTGGTGAAGGCGCTGCGGCCGCACACCACCAAGCCGTTCGATGTCCACCTGATGATCTCGCCGGTGGATCTTTATCTCGACGCCTTCGCCGAGGCGGGTGCCGACATCATCACCGTCCACCCCGAAGCCGGCCCGCACCTGCACCGCACCATCCAGCGCATCAAGGCGCTGGGCAAGAAGGCCGGCGTGTCGCTCAATCCGGCAACGCCGGTGGAGGTGCTGGACTATATCCTGCCCGACATCGACCTGGTGCTGGTGATGTCGGTCAACCCAGGCTTCGGCGGTCAGTCGTTCATCACCAGCCAGCTGGAGAAGATCGCCAAGATCCGCCGGCGCATCGACCTGCTGGGCAAGCCGATCGACCTTGAGGTCGATGGCGGCATCGCGCTGGCGACCGCCGGGGACGCCTATGCCGCCGGCGCCGACGTGCTGGTGGCCGGCACTGCCACCTTCCAGGGCGGCCCGGACCGCTACGCCGCCAACATCGCCGCCATCCGCGCCGAGGCGCAGGCCGGCGGCCCGGCCTCGGGAGGGTCTCTGGCGTGAGCGGCGAGCCCGACAGCGCGGACACCATCGTCCCCGGCCACCGGCTGGTGCGCTTCGGCGAGGATCGTGGCCTGTCGCTGGCGGAAAAGATCGCCCAGCGCCTGCGCCGGCTGCAGTATCGCTCGTTCCTGCACGGCCTGCGGCTGCGTGGCCGCTTTCCGCTCAAGCTGCTGGCGGCGCCGCCCGATCTGTGGCCGGGCGACCCGGCGGTCGGCAAGGCGCTGATCGACGGCAAGCTGGATTACATGGGCATCGCCATCAACACCCATGGCGTGCGCTTCTCGGCCATCCACGCGCCGGCCGCCTGGCTGGAATGGTTGCACAGCTTCCGCTGGCTGCGCGACCTGGCGGCGGAAGTCGAGCACAAGCGCGGCGCCGGCGTGGTCGAGCCGCTGATCCAGCGCTGGCTGGAGGAATATTCCAAGTTCGACGAGCTGGCCTGGCGGGCCGACATTCTCGGCGAACGGCTGATGCAGTGGATGACCCACGCGCCCTACATCCTGTCGTCCACCGATCACGTCTATCGTTCGTCGGTGCTGAACGCGCTGGCGCGTCAGGGCCGTCATCTGGTGCAGACGGCGGAAAAGACGCCCGAGGGGCTGGCGCGCATCCGGGCCACCGCCGGCCTGCTGATCAACGGCCTGTTGCTGCCCAACGGTGAGGTGCGGGCGCACAAGGGCGCGGCGGCGCTCGACCGGGCGCTGGAGCTGTTCATCCTCGCCGACGGCGGTGTCGGTTCGCGCTGCCCGGAAGAGCAGCTCGACGTGCTGAAGCTGCTGCTGACGGTGCGCCAGGTGATTCGCGAGCGCAACGTCGAGGAGCCGGCGGGCGTCACCCGCGCCATCGACCGGCTGACGCCGGCGCTGCGTGGCGTGCTGCTGGGCGACGGCCACCTGACCGCGGTGCACGGCGGCGGCCTCGGCGATGCCCATGTCATCGACCAGGCGCTGAAACTCTCCGGCGTCACCGCCAAGCCGCTGAAAAACGGCGTCTACAGCGGTTTCCAGCGGCTGGAGGGCGGGCGCAGCATCGTCGTGCTCGATGCCGGACCGCCGCCGCCGGGCCGGGTCAGCCAGACGGCGCACGCCGGCACGCTGGCCTTCGAGTTTTCCGACGGGCTCAACCGCCTTGTCGTCAACTGCGGCGGCGGTCGCGACACCGCGCTGGCGCTGATCCCCGACCTGCAGCAGGTGCTGCGGGCGACGGCGGCGCATTCGACGCTGGTGATCGACGACACCAACTCCACCCGCATCCGCGACGATGGCACGCTGGGCAAGGGTGTCTCGGAAGTGGCGGCGGTGCGCCAGGAGAGCGAGGACGGCGTGCTGGTGGACGCCCAGCACGACGGTTACGTCCGTCGCTTCGGCCTCACCCACCGGCGCCGGCTGTATCTGTCGGCCGACGGCATGGACCTGCGCGGCGAGGACAGCCTGCACCCCACCAAGCGGCGCAACTTCGGCCTGCGCGCCGCCGATGGCATTCATTTCGACATCCGCTTCCACCTCGGCCCCGGCATCGAGGCGACCGCCACCGCCGGCAACCAGGGGGCGCTGCTCAAGCTGCCGGGTGGCGCGCTGTGGCAGTTCAAGGCGCGCGGGGCGACGCTGTCGGTGGCGCCGTCGCTGTGGATCGACGCCGAGGGCCGCCGTCGCAAGGGCGAGCAGCTGGTGCTGTCGGCCGAGACCGGCGACGATGGCGCGGTGGTCAACTGGTCGTTCAAGCGCTCCGGCAAGGCCTGAGCCCTGCCAGCCGATCAGACTTTGATCGGCCAGGCCGCCTCAACGGTTGAAACCGTGGCCGCTCTGGCGTAAGCGCGGGCGCGCTATTCATCGCAGAGAGCCGATATGACCTCCATCACCGATCGCCCGGTGCGCGTGACCCGCGCGCTGCTGTCCGTTTCCGACAAGACCGGCCTGGTGCCGTTCGCCCAGGCGCTGAGCGCCCGCGGTGTCGAGCTGCTGTCCACCGGTGGCACGGCCAAGGCGCTGCGCGACGCCGGCCTGGCGGTGAAGGACGTCTCGGAGCACACCGGCTTCCCGGAAATGATGGACGGCCGGGTCAAGACCCTGCACCCCACCATCCACGGCGGCCTGCTGGCGCTGCGCGACAACCCCGAGCATGCGGCGGCGATGCAGGCGCACGCCATCCCGCCGATCGATCTGGTGGTGGTCAACCTCTATCCGTTCGAGGCGACGGTGGCCAAGGGCGCCGACGTCGAGACCTGCATCGAGAACATCGACATCGGCGGCCCGTCGATGGTGCGCTCGGCGGCGAAGAACCACGGCTATGTCGCGATCGTCACCGATCCGGCCGACTATGACGCGGTGCTGGCCGACCTTGCCGCCAACGAGGGCGCCACCAGCTTCCCGCTGCGCCGCAGGCTTGCCGCCAAGGCTTATGCCCGCACCGCCCAGTACGACGCGGCGATTGCCGCCTGGTTCGCCTTCGCCGTCGAGGGCCAGACCTTCCCGGAAACGCTGAACCTGTCGGCGACCAAGGCCGCCGAACTGCGCTACGGCGAGAACCCGCATCAGGCCGCCGCCGTCTACAAGGCGCAGGGCACCGCCGGCGGACTGGTCGGTGCCCGCCAGGTGCAGGGCAAGGAGCTGTCGTTCAACAACCTCAACGACACCGACGCCGCGCTGGAACTGATCGCCGAGTTCGGCGCCGAGACGCCGGCCATCGCCATCATCAAGCACGCCAACCCGTGCGGCGTCGCCACCGGCGCCTCGCTGGAGGACGCCTATCGCCGGGCGCTGGTGTGCGATTCGGTGTCGGCCTTCGGTGGCATCATCGCCGCCAACCGGCCGCTCGACGGCCAGACCGCCCGCGCCATCACCGAGATCTTCACGGAAGTGGTGGTCGCCCCCGACGCCGATGATGAGGCGATCGCCGTGTTCGCGGCGAAGAAGAACCTGCGCCTGCTGCTCACCGGCGCGCTGCCCGATCCGGCCCGGCCGGGGCTGACCATCCGCTCCATCGGTGGCGGTTATCTGGTGCAGAGCCGCGACAACGGCGTCACCACGCCGGCCGATCTCAAGGTGGTCACCAGGCGTCAGCCCAGCCCGCAGGAGCTGGCCGACATGCTGTTCGCCTTCAAGGTGGCCAAGCATGTGAAGTCCAACGCCATCGTCTACGCCAGGAACGGCGCCACCGTCGGCGTCGGCGCCGGCCAGATGAGCCGGGTCGACTCCGCGCGCATCGCCGCCTGGAAGGCGCGCGAGGCGGCCGAGAAGGCCGGCGAGCTGCTGCCGCTGACCCAGGGCTCGGTGGTTGCCTCCGACGCCTTCTTCCCGTTCGCCGACGGTCTGCTGGCGGCGGCGGAAGCCGGTGCCACGGCGGTGATCCAGCCCGGTGGCTCGATGCGCGACGAGGAAGTGATCGCCGCGGCCGACGACAAGGGCCTCGCCATGGTGTTCACCGGCAAGCGCCACTTCCGTCACTGACGATATGGCGCGCGGCGTTCGCCGTCAGTCGCGGCGCGCGTAGCCCGGCAGGTTCCAGCCGAACAGCATGGCGCCGGCGCGCACGCCGAACCCCGAGAACGCCGCGATCCACGCGGCGACTTCCGCCGTGATGCCGAAGGCGATCAGTGCCACATAGCCGACCGCCGCCACCAGGGCGGCGGTGACATAGATTTCCCGGCGCAGCAGGATCGACGGCTCGCCGGCCAGCACGTCGCGGATGACACCGCCGAAGGTGGCGGTGATCACCCCCATCACGGCGGCCACCGGCGCCGAGACGCCGAAGGCCAGTGCCTTGTTGACACCCAGCACGGCGTAGGCGCCCAGCCCCACCGCGTCGAGCCACAGCAGCGCCTGGTAGCGCCACGAACGGAACACCCCGCCCAGCAGCCACACCGCCACCGCGACGCCCAGACAGGTGCTGAGATAGGCTGGCGCGTCGAGCCAGAACACCGGCGCGTCGATCAGCAGGTCGCGCAGGGTGCCGCCGCCGACGCCGGTGATGCCGGCAAAGAAGGCGAAGGTCACCAGATCGTGGTTGTTGCGCGCCGCCGCCAGCGCGCCGGTGGCGGCGAACACGCCGACCCCGGCATAATTGAGGGCGGCGACCCAGTCGGGCGGCAGGAAGAGCATGGCGGGGGCTCCCGTCGTTGGTACGCGTCAGTGACAGCCCGCGCGCCGCCGACGCACCGGGGGTGCGGCTATTCGGCCGGTTCCCCCAGCGCCTGCCAGCGGGCGCGGATGATCTCCGTCGTATCCCGACTGCCGTCGGGACTCCAGCCCGGAGGGCCGGCGACACAGCCCCAGCGTTCGCGCCAGGACCGGGCATGGGCGAGATCCCGGGCGATGCCGATCCACTCATGGAAGGCGGCGACGAACGGATTGAAGGTGCCGAGGTTGCGCACGATGCCATAGCGGCACGGTTCGTCGGCGCGTTCGGGCACGAAGCTGCCGAACAGCCGGTCCCAGACGATGAACACGCCGGCATAGTTGGCATCAAGATAGCGCGGGTTGGTGGCGTGGTGCACCCGGTGGTGGCTAGGCGTGTTCATCACCGCCTCGAACCAGCGCGGCAGCCGGTCCACCATCTCGGTATGAATCCAGAACTGGTAGATCAGGTTGAGGCCGCCGCAGAACAGGATCATCGCCGGCGGGAAGCCGGCCAGGAACAGCGGCAGGCGGAACACGAAGGCGAGGCTGATCGGCCCGGTCCAGGTCTGGCGCAGCGCCGTCGAGAGATTGTAGTGCTGGCTGGAGTGGTGGATGACGTGGCTGGCCCAGAACCAGCGCACCCGGTGGGCGGTGCGGTGGAACCAGTAATAGGCAAAGTCGTCGAGCACGAAGCACAGGCCCCAGGCCCACCACGACCAGCCGATGTCGAACAGCCGGAAGCGGTACAGCCAGACGCCCAGCGCCAGGACGGCGCCGCCGAAGATCAGGCCCGAGACGGTGCTGCCGAAGCCCAGCGCCAGCGAGGTGAAGGTGTCACGCGGCTCGTAGGCGCCGCGGCCGGTCGCGCGCACCAGCAGCATTTCCAGCACGATCAGGCCGACAAAGGCCGGGATCGCCAGGGTTACGGGGTCCGGCAGGTCAGGCATGGCACTCCCCAGAGCCGTTTTGGCGTGTTTTTGCTTGGTGTGTTCTTGTTTGGCGGGTCGTGGCGCGCGGGCGTCATGGCAGCGCCCCCAGCCGGTCCGTCAACGCCGCCGCGTCCGCCGCCGTCAGCGCCAGATGGACGCGCGGCAGGGTGATGTCGTCGAGCCGCAGGGTCAGGCCGTCGGTGGCGGTCTCGACGGCCGGTGGCCGGGGCAGCACACGGGCCACCAGCCGGTCGCCCAGCGCCACCACCAGCCCCAGCCGGCCATCGGCGCCGAACACCAGCGCCGCCTTGCCATCGCGCGCCAGCACCCCGGCGGTCTGCCCGTCGCCCATAGCCGGGGTGAAGCTCAGCTGATGCCGGCGCACCGCCGCGCCGGCGGCGGCCAGCGACTCGATGGTGGCGACACGCCCGAGCCCGAGCACGCGACACAGCAGCGCCAGGAGCACGATGGCGATGAACGACCCGGCGAGAATGGCAAGCTGGCCGAGCATCGCGGGCGCGTCCTCAGCCGATGTCGAGGACGATCTTGCCGCGCACGTGGCCGGCCTGGCTCAGTCGCTGGGCCTCGGCCGCCTGTTCCAGCGGCATGAAATGCAGGTCGCCCACCGGGATGGTGCCCTCGGCGACCAGTGCCGCCACCCGGGCGATCTGCGCGCCGTTGGGGCTGGAGAACAGCCGGACGCCGGTGATGGCGCGGGCGGCACAGGCCTCGGGGTCGGGCGCGTTGTTCAGGGCGACGATGGTGCCGCCGCGCCGGACCATCGGATAGGCCGCCGCCAGCGCCTCGCCGCCCACCCCGTCGAGCATCACGTCGACGCCCTCGGGCGCCAGCGCCAGCGTCGCGGCGGTGACGTCGGCGGCGCGGTAGTCGATGACGTCATGGGCGCCGAGCTGGCGGACATAGTCGGCGTTGGCGGGGCCGCACACCGCGATCACCCGGGCGCCGAGATGGCGGGCCAGCGGCACGGCGATCGAGCCGACACCACCGCTGGCGGCGTTGATGAACACGCTCTGTCCTGGCTGCACGCGGGCGGTTTCCACCAGCGCCTGCCAGGCGGTCAGCCCGACCAGCGGCAGCGCCGCGGCCTGGCGGTCGTCGAGGCCGGCCGGCGTCAGCGCCACGGCGTCCGCCGGCATGGTGACATATTCGGCATAGCAGCCCCACTGCACGGTTGGCTTGCGGCAATAGGCCATCACTCTGGCGCCGGGGGCGAAGCCGGTGACGTCGGCGCCCAAGCCGGCCACCTCGCCGGCGGCGTCCCAGCCGGGGATGATCGGGAAGGCGTAGGGGAACACGGCCTTGAACTGGCCTTCACGCAGTTTCCAGTCGATCGGGTTGACGCCGGCGGCGCGCACCCGGATCAGCACTTCACCGGGTTGCGGTTCGGGTGCTGGCAGGTCGCCGACCTTCAGCAGGTCGGCGCCGCCGAAGCGGGCATAATAGACCGCCTTCATGCCGCCTCCCGTGCCAGTGCTGCGAGCACGTCGGCCATCGGCGAGACATCGTAGCCGGCGGCGGCGGCCTGGCTGATCAGCGTCTGCGGCGCCTCGCCGGCGCTGGCGCGCGCCAGCGCCCACAGCGTCGTCGAGCGGGCGCCGGAGCGGCAGAAGGCCAGCACCGGGCCGCGCGCGGCGGCGATCAGGGCGCGCGTCTCGTCGACCATGGCGCGGGTGAACTGGCCGGGCCGCACCGGAATGGCGGCATAGTCGAGTCCGGCGGCGCGGGCGGCGGACTCCATGCTGGCACCGGCCGGCTGGCCGGGTTCCTCGCCCTCGGGGCGGTTGTTGATGACCAGCGTGAACCCGGCCTCGGCGGCCTGGCGCATGTCCTCGGGCCTGAGCTGGCCATCGACGGAAAAGTCGGGTGTCAGCGCGCGGAACATCGCAAGTCTCCAACTGTTGGGCCGGTACACGCTATTCTTATATGAAGGAATGAGGCTGCTGTAACCAGAGAACACACAACGATGCCGGGATCGGTCCTTGCCGGCCGGTCCGGCGCCGCGGACGCCGCCGCAGAAGGGGAGTGCGGGCATGATGAACCTGCCCAACACGCTGACCATGGCGCGCCTGGTGCTGGCGCCCGTACTGGGCTGGCTCGTCGCCAGCGGCGAAGGCGTGCTGGCGGCGGCGCTGTTCGCGGTGGTGGCGGTTACCGACGCGCTGGATGGCTGGTTGGCCCGCCGGCTCGGTCAGGTGTCGGCGCTGGGTCAGCTGCTGGACCCGCTGGCGGACAAGGCGCTGGTCAACGCGACTTTTCTTGCCGGCGCCAGCACCGGTGTGCTGCCATGGTGGCTGGCCCTGCTGGTGCTGGCCCGCGACGGGCTCATCCTCGCGGGTGCCGCGCTCACCCGCACCTTCCGGCTTGGCCATTCGCTGCTGCCCCTGGCCATCGGCAAGGTATCGACGGCGGTTCAGATGACGGCGATGACGGTGCTGCTGGCAACGGGAGCGTTCGGCCGGGTCGAGCCGGCGATCATGCGGCCGCTGATCGCCGCCGTGGCGGCTGTCACCGTCGTTTCCGGGATATCTTACGCCTATGCCTGGCTGCGTCATGTTTTTGAGCGTCGCGCCATGGCACGGCGGGACTTCACGCCGTCGCGCTCAGGTCGTGAAGAAACGTCCTGACCGCCGGGCCGATGTCCGGGCGTTCCAGCGCGAAGGCGATGTTGGCCATCACGTGACCGGCCTTGTCGCCGCAGTCGAAGCGCTTGCCCTCGAAGTGATAGCCGTGGAAGGGGTGAACGCCGATCACCCGCGCCAGCGCGTCGGTGAGCTGGATCTCGCCACCGGCGCCGGCCTGCTGCGAACCCAGCACGTCCATCACCACCGGCTGCAGGATATAGCGGCCGATCACCGCCAGCCGCGACGGCGCCTTCTCCGGCGCCGGCTTTTCCACCAGGCCGCGCACCTCGGTCAGTCGGCCATGCGTCGCGCCGGGGTCGATGACGCCATAGCGGTTGGTGTGTTCGGCCGGAACCTCGGTCACCGCGACGATGTTGCCGCCGACCTCGTTGTAGGCCTCGATCATCTGCTTCAGGCACGGCGTGTCGGCCTGGATGAGGTCGTCGGCCAGCAGCACCGCGAACGGTTCGTTGCGCACCAGCTGGCGGGCGCACCACACCGCGTGGCCCAGCCCCAGCGGTTCCTGCTGGCGGGTGTAGGCGATGGCGCCCGGCTTGCCGGGGATCCCCCGCAGCTCGGCCAGCTGGTCCTGCTTGGCGCGGGCCGCCAGCGTCTGTTCCAGTTCGGCGGCATAGTCGAAATGATCCTCGATCGCCGTCTTGCCGCGGCCGGTGACGAAGATCACTTCCTCGATGCCGGCGGCGCGGGCTTCCTCGACCGCGTACTGGATCAGCGGCTTGTCGACGATGGGCAGCATTTCCTTGGGCATCGCCTTGGTGGCGGGCAGGAAGCGCGAGCCCAGGCCACCCACGGGGAAAACGGCGGTGCGTACGGGTTTCATCGCGATTCATCTCCGGCAATCATGACAAGGATAACCGGCAGTAGGCGGGAAATGTGACGATCCCGCGGCCGCCGCCGTCATTCCTTCCGGCCCGCCGGCCGCGGGCCCGCGTTTCAGAACTGCTTGAGCAGTCGCATGTAGTAGGCGCGTTCTGCCTCGGGTACCCGGGGGTCGGCGACCTTGTCCTCCAGCGTCTTGCGGATGGAATCCACCAGACGCCGTTCCCGGTCGTCGGGGAGCCTGAACTCCGGCCCCAGCGCGCCGCCACTCATCCGCCCCAGCGGATCGGTCATGCCGGCGGCAGCGCCGCCGCGGCCCTGACCGGCCTCGGTCTCGAGTTCGGCGGTTGCCTGACCCAGCGCCCGCAGCGCCCGCGCCTGTGCCGCCATCGCCGATGGCGCGCGACCGTCGCCCAGCGCCGCCGCGGCGTCATTCATGCCGGCCCGTGCCTGGGCGAGCGATGCCGCGGCGCGGCTGCCGGCCTGGCGCGAACGCGCCTCAAGCGCCGCCACGGCCTTGCCCAGCGCCTGCTGGCGCGCGGCCAGCCGGCGCAAGGCGGACGGCCCTTCAAGCCCACCCGTCACGGTGTCGCCAAACAGGGTCTGCTGCCGGCCTTCCAGCGCCCGCGCCTCCCCGGCGGCCCGATGCAGCGCGGCACCGTCGGTCGTGCCGCCTCCACCGGCGCGCAGGGCCTCGATCAGTCCGCGCAGGCTGGCGAGGCTCTGGCGGGCGCCGGCGGTATCGCCGGCCGCCAGTCGCTCGCGCAGGTCGGCCAGCATGTCGCCAAGCGCGCTGGCGTCGATCACCTGCCCCCCGCTGGCGCCGGTCGCGTCGGGTGTCGGGCTGCCGGCCGCCAGCTGGCCGAGATGCCGGGCGAGCGCGCCGGTCAGCGCGTCCATCATCGCCGCCAGTTCGCTGTCGGTGGCGCCTTCCAGACGTCCGGCGATGTCATCAAGCTGGCGCCGCAGGTCGTCCAGCGAGCGGGCCTGCCCGCCGTCCTCGACGTCCACCGCCACGTCCCACAGCAGCCGGGCGACCGACCAGCCACGCGGGTCGTCCTTGTCGTAGATCAGCCGCCAGCGCGCCGCCCGCAGCCCGGCATAGACCGTGAAGTCGTCGGCGAACTGCCCTTGTTCGCTGGACAGGAAGGCCAGTCGCCCGGCGGCGACGGCACGGGTGGCGGGGCGACGCAGCAGGTCGCGGCGCACGGCGATGATGTGTTGGGCAAACGGCCGGCCGAACTGCCGCTCGGGCAGGGTCAGCCGGTGCGCCTCGCTGCGGCCGCTGTTGCCGGCGGCATCCCGGGCCACCAGCCGCAGCTGCACGTTCAGGCCGGCCCAGGGGTCGGGCGTGAGGTCGAGAAACAGCGTGCCTTCGCCATTCCCGCCGGGGGACGAGGGCACGGGCAGGCGGCGTGTTTCCCGGTCGCGGCCGACATCGACGGCAAGCGTGGTGGCGCCGAAGTCGTCGGCAATGCGGTAGCGCAGCCGCAGCGCGCCGGTGGCGGTGATCACGGGCGGCGCCAGCAGCGCGACACGCGGTGGTGTGTCCGGTGTCCGCCGCACCCCCAGCGCCGCGATGGTGCGCCAGCCGGATTTGACCCGGTAGCTGCCGTCGCTGCCCGGGACGACCATCGCCGTCAGCGCAGCGCCGCGTGCCGTCAGTACCGCCGTCACCTCACCGTCGGGCCCGATCAGCCGTACGGTGCCGGGGCGGGCATCAAGGCCGTTCACGGCCAGCGTCAGCCGGCTTCCGACAGGCAGCGCGAGTTCGGTTCGGGTGCCGCCAGCCAGGCGATGTACCGCTGGTCCACGTCCGGTGTAGGCCGGCGGAGTCACGGTGATGTCGAGGGCGATGCCGGCCAGGCTCGACCAGTAGGGCGAGAAGCTGGCGTCAAGACGCATGGCGCGCTGGTCGGCCGCTACCAGCCAGCCCAGCGCCAGCAGCAGCACCGCCAGCGGCCCGAGTCCGAAACGGTCACCCGTCAGGCAATCGAGCCGGGGCCAGGGCAGCCGGGTGCGGTGTGCCGCCGCCAGCGCATCGGTGCGGGCGTGGTGCCACAGCCAGGCGCTGTCGGGGGTCCCGGGGCCGGCCGGCCGGTCCATCAGCAGGCGCAACTGACCACGGGCAAGGCGGCCGCGCGCCTCAAGCAGCGCCAGCGCGCGGGATTGCGACGGCCAGCCGATGGTCCGGGCCAGCCGCCAGCCGATCCAGAGCCAGCCACCGGCAAGGCCCAGCAACACCGTCCAGCGTATCAGGCCGGGAAGTGCCTGCCACACGCCCAGCAGGCCGAGGGCGGTGAACAGGGCCGTTGCCAGCAGGCCCTGCCGCAGCAGCGGCCAGCCGGCCTCCAGCCAGACGACGGCGCGTGCCACCGCCGCCCGCCGGTCGAGCGGCGGCGGCAGGGTCAGTCGTTCAGCAGCGGCGAACGTTTGCGGCCTGGCCATGCCTCAAGCATTGAGCCACGGCGGCAATCTGTCGAGTCCGATCAGGTCGTCGTAGCTGGGGCGCGGCCGCACCACGGCGAAGCTGTCGCCGTTGACCATCACTTCCGGCACCAGCAGGCGGGTGTTGTAGGTCGAGGCCATCACCGCGCCATAGGCGCCGGCGGAGTGCAGCACCATCAGGTCGCCGGGCTTCACTTCCGGCAGCGTGCGGTCGGTGGCGAAGGTGTCGCCGGTCTCGCACACCGGGCCGACGATGGTCGCGGTCATCGCCGGCGTGGCGGCGGCGGGCTCGACCACCGGCACGATATCGTGGTGGGCCTCATAGAGCGACGGGCGGATGAGGTCGTTCATCGCCGCGTCGAGGATGACGAACGGCTTGCTGGCGCCCTGCTTCACGTAGAGCACCCGCGCGACCAGGATGCCGGCGTTGCCGACGATCAGCCGGCCGGGTTCGAGAATCAGGCTGACGCCGAGATTGTGGGTCAGCCGCTGCACCATCTCGCCATAGGCGACCGGCAGCGGCGGCGCGTCGGCGTCCTCATGGTAGGGGATGCCCAGCCCACCGCCGAGATCGGCGCGGTCGATACGGTGGCCGTCGGCGCGCAGCGCATGGATCAGCTCGCCGACCCGGGTGAAGGCGGCCTCGAATGGCTCCAGCTGGGTCAGCTGGCTGCCGATGTGCACGTCGACGCCCACCACCTCGATGCCCGGCAGCCGGGCGGCCAGGCCATAGGCCTCGCGCGCCCGCTTCCACGGGATGCCGAACTTGTTTTCGGCCTTGCCGGTGGAAATCTTGGCGTGAGTCCTGGCGTCGACGTCCGGGTTGACGCGAAAGGCGATCGGCGCGGTCTTGCCGAGGCTGGCGGCGACGGCGCTGAGCGCCTCCAGCTCGGGCTCGGATTCGACGTTGAACTGGTGGATGCCCACCTTCAGTGCTTCCGCCATTTCCGCCGGCGTCTTGCCGACGCCGGAGAACACGATGCGGTGGGCAGGGATGCCGGCGCGCAGCGCCCGGGTCAGCTCGCCCAGCGACACCACGTCGGCGCCGGCGCCCCGGCGGGCCAGCGTGGTGATGACCGCCTGGTTGGAGTTGGCCTTCAGCGCGAAGCACACCAGCGCCTGCTGGCCGCCGAACGCCTGCGAAAAGACGTCGAAGTGGCGTTCGATGGTGGCGGTGGAATAGCAGTAGAACGGTGTGCCGACCGCCGCCGCGATGTCGGGGATGGCGACGCCTTCAGCGTGCAGCACGCCATCGCGGTAGTCGAAGTGGCGCATGATCAGGCCTTTGGTTGAGCTGCGGGCGGTTGGTTGGCGGGGGTGTCAGCAGGCGGCGCCTGCGTTTCCCAGATCGGCTTGGGCGGGGTGACGCCGGCCGGCGGCTCCAGCGGGCCGTGCTTGCCGCAGGCGGCCAGCGCCAGGACGGCGCCCGCCAGCAGGCCGAACCGGATCATCGCGCCGCTCACAGCCCCAGCTCCTGGCGGGCGGCGGCGATGGCGGCGCGCACCTGCGACGGCGCGGTGCCGCCATGGCTGGTGCGGCTGGCGACCGAGGCTTCCACCGTCAGCACCGAATAGATGTCGTCGGTGATGCGGGCATCCACCGCCTTGAGATCGTCGAGCGCCAGTTCGTGCAGCATCAGGCCCTTCTCCTCCGCCAGCTTCACCGCGCGGCCGGTGATGTGGTGGGCCTCGCGGAAGGGCACCCCACCCGCGCGTACCAGCCAGTCGGCAAGGTCGGTCGCGGTGGAGAACCCGCTGGCGGCCGCCGCCCGCATCGGCGCGGTGTTGAAGACCAGCGTCTCGACCATGCCGGTCATGGCCGCGAGACACAGGCCCAGGGTGTCGACGGCGTGGAACACCGGTTCCTTGTCGTCCTGCATGTCCTTGGAATAGGCCAGCGGCAGCCCCTTCATCACCACGGCCAGCGACTGGAAGGCGCCGAGCAGTCGGCCGACCTTGGCGCGCACCAGCTCGGCGGCGTCCGGGTTGCGCTTTTGCGGCATGATCGACGAACCGGTGGAGAAGGCGTCGGGCAGGCTGACGAACTTGTAGGGCTGGCTGGCCCAGATGATGATCTCTTCCGCCAGCCGCGACAGGTGCAGGCCGGTGAGCGCGGCCGCCGAGAGGAACTCCAGCGCGAAGTCGCGGTCGGACACCGAGTCGAGCGAATTGGCGGTCGGCCGGTCGAAGCCCAGCGCGGCGGCGGTCATCGCCCGGTCGATCGGGAAGCTGGTGCCCGCCAGGGCGGCCGCCCCCAGCGGGCATTCGTTGGCCCGGCGGCGGGCGTCGGCGAAGCGGCCGCGATCGCGCGCCGCCATGGCGACATAGGCCATCAGATGGTGCCCCAGCGTCACCGGCTGGGCGACCTGCAGATGGGTGAAGCCGGGCATCACCGTCTCGGCGTGTTCGTCGGCGCGGGCCAGCAGCGCCCGCTGGAAGGCGACCAGGCCGGCATCGATCTGGTCGATGGCGTCGCGCACCCACAGCTTGAAGTCGGTCGCCACCTGGTCGTTGCGCGAACGGGCGGTGTGCAGCCGCTTGGCCGGCTCGCCGATCAGCTCGGCCAGCCGGGATTCCACATGCATGTGGATGTCCTCCAGCGCCGGGTTCCACGCCATCTGGCCGGCCTCGATCTCGGCGGCCACGGTGTCGAGCCCCTGCTGGATCGCGGCGTTGTCGGCCGCGCTGAGCACGCCGGCCTTGGCCAGCATGGCGGCATGCGCCCGCGAACCCGCGATGTCCTGCTTCCACAACCGCTTGTCGAAACCGATGGAAGCGTTAATTTCGGTCATGATCGCCGACGGGCCGGCGCCGAATCGACCACCCCACAACTGGTTCGCCGCCTTGCTGTCCGTCATGGTCCCTCCGACCGATCCGCAGGAGAAAAAAGATGTTCGCGTATTCACTCGTCCGGCGCGCCGGACGCTACGGCGCATACGGCCTGGGGCTTCTCGCCGCAAGCGCCTTTGGACCGGTCGGCGCGGCCGAACCGGCCGCGCCGACGCTCGCCATCAAGGCCGGTCGCCTGGTGGATGTGGTCAACGGCCGGGTGCTCACCGACCAGCTGATCGTTGTCAGCGGCGACACCATTGTCAGCGTCGGCCCGGCTGGCGGCGCGACGGTGCCGGCGGGCGCCACCATCATCGACCTGTCGGCCTCGACGGTAATGCCGGGCTTCATCGACACCCACACCCACATCACCGCCAATCCCTACAGCGGTTCCTATGAGGGGCTGGCGGATTCGGTGCCGCGCGGCGCGGTGCGCGGCGCCGGCAACGCCCGCACCATGCTGCTGGCCGGCTTCACCACCGTGCGCGATGTCGGCTCGGCCGGATACGCCGACGTTGCCATCCGCGACGCCATCGAGGCCGGCGAGATCATCGGCCCGCGGGTGCGCGCCTCCGGCCCGGCGCTGGGCATCACCGGCGGCCATTGCGACAACAACCTGCTGCCGCCGGAGTATGACGACATTGCCGAGGGCGTCGCCGACGGCGAGGTGGCGGTGCGCAAGATGGTCCGCCGCAACGTCAAGTACGGTGTCGACCACATCAAGTTCTGTGGCACCGGCGGCGTTTTTTCCAAGGGCACCCAGCTCGGCGCGCAGCAGTTCACCGAAGCCGAGATGAAGGCGATGATCGACGAGGCGCACATGCACGGCCGCAAGGTGACCGTGCATGCCCACGGCGCGTCCGGCATCAAGGCCGCGCTGCGCAGCGGCGTCGACGCGGTGGAGCATGTCAGCCTGCTCGACGACGAGGGCATCGCGCTGGCCAGGAAGACCGGCGCCTTCTTCTCGATGGACATCTACAATACCGAGTTCACCCAGGCCTATGGCGCCGCCAACGGCACGCTGGAGGAGTTCCTCAAGAAGGATCGGGACATCGCGCAGGTCCAGCGCGACAATTTCCGCAAGGCGCTGAAGGCGGGCGTCAAGATGACCTACGGCACCGACGCCGGCGTCTATCCGCACAAGGATGTGGCGAAGCAGTTCCGCTACATGGTCGAGTATGGCATGACGCCGATGCAGGCGATCCAGGCGGCGACCATCAACGGCGCCACCTCGCTGGGGGTCGAGAAGCAGTGGGGCGCGCTGGCGCCCGGGCTGAAGGCGGACATCGTCGCCGTCAAGGCCGATCCGCTGACCGACATCTCCAGGCTGGAAGGCATCGACTTCGTGATGAAGGGTGGTGTCGTCTATCGCCAGGACGGCACGGTGATCGCGCGATGAGCCCTCTGCCGACGGGGCCCGGGGTGGCGACGATGTGGCGGCGGCTGGCGGCGGTGCTGCTGGCCGTGCCGCTGCTGGCGGGAGCGGTCAGCCTCGCCGGCGGGGCCGCGGCGGCGGCCGACTATGGCCGTTATGCGGTCGGTGATCTCAAGCGGCTGGACTTTGCCGCCGCCGGCACGCCGGCGCCGGCGGTGCCGTTCGAGGCCAAGGCTGGCAAGGCGGTGAGTCTGGCCGACTTCCGCGGCCGGGTGGTGGTGCTCAACCTGTGGGCCACCTGGTGTGCGCCGTGCGTCAAGGAGATGCCGTCGCTCGACCGGCTGGCGGCCAGTGTCGACCCGCGCGCGGTGGCGGTGGTCACCGTCTCGCAGGACATGGCGGGCTGGCGGGCGGTCGATCCCTTCTGGGCAAGACGTGGCCTGAAGACGCTCACCCCCTACATCGACAAGCCCAACAAGCTGGCACTGGCGCTGAAGGCGAAGGGTCTGCCGGTGACGGTGATCTACGACGCCCGGGGCCGCGAGGTCGCGCGCCTGACCTACGGCGCCGAGTGGGACAGCAAGGCGGTAAAGACGCTGCTCGCCGCCGTGACGGCGGCGGGTTAGGCCGGCCAGGTCGCCTCGAACTTCTCGATCACCCACGCTTCCTGCTCGGCGGCGACCGACCATTCGGCGAGCCATGGCTGTGCCACCATGGCCTCGACATAGGCCTGGGCCGCCGGCGTCAGCGCCACGTCGTAGGTGACGAAGCGGGTCACCACCGGCGCGTACATGCAGTCGGCGGCCGAGAAGGCACCGAACAGGAACGGGCCGCCAGCGCCGAAGCGGGCGCGGCAGTCGGCCCACAGCGCCTGTACCCGGTCGATGTCGGCCAGGGCTGCCGCCGGTACCGGGTAACCGGGGAAGCGTTTGCGGATGTTCATGCCCAGATGCTGGCGCAGCGCCTGGAAGCCCGCGTGCATCTCGGCCGAGACCGAGCGGGCGATGGCACGCGCCGTGGCGTCTTCCGGCCACAGGCCCGCCGCGGGCGCCAGTTCGGCGAGATATTCGATGATCGCCAGCGAATCCCAGATTTTCAGCGTGCCGACTTCCAGCAGCGGCACCTTGCGGTTGGGCGAGGTGGCGGCCAGCCAGGCGGTGGTTTCGTCGGTATAGAGGTTGAGCACGGTCTCGCTGAACGGTAGCCCGGTGGCTTTCAGCGCCAGCCACGGCCGCAGCGACCATGACGAATAATTCCTGTTGCCGATGACGAGGTGCAGATCCGACATGAAACTCTCCTTGGCGACGGCCGGGGGCGACCGGCGGGCCGGACGCATGCGTTGTGCAGGCTATAGCCGAGGCTGGCCGGGCTTGGCCATCCGTCCTGGCCAACCGGCCCTTGCTCCGGCGCGCGCCGCTGTCTAACCGGAGCAAGGGCGTCTCCGCGTCAATCCGGGCGTCAACGCCATGCACGCAACCGAAGGCACCAGTCATGCAGCTCTTCTATTCCGCCACCAGCCCCTATGTCCGCAAGGTGGTGGTCGCCGCGATGTTGCGCGGTCTCGACGACCGGCTTGAGCGCGTCACCGTCAACGCCCACGCCTCGCCGCCGGCGCTGCTGGCGGCCAATCCGCTGTCCAAGGTGCCGGCGCTGATCACCGACGACGGGCGGTCTCTGGTGGACAGCCCAGTGATCTGCGCCTTTCTCGACAGCCTCGGCGAGGCGCCGCCGCTGACGCCGGCCGGTCCCGACCGCTGGCGGGTCGAGCGGCTGCATGCGCTGGCCGACGGCATCACCGATGCCGCCGTGCTGGGTCGGATGGAAGCGATGCGGCCCGAGGAGGCAGCACGCGGCGAACATCGCGCCCGGCTGTGGTCGGCGGTCGTCCGCACCCTCGATCTGCTGGAGGGGGAGGCGGCCATGCTCGACGAGGCGACGACGCCGGCACAGTGGACCATCGGCACCGTCGCCCTGGCCTGCGCGCTGGGTTATCTCGATTTCCGCTATGGCGACCGGGACTGGCGAGCTGGTCGGCCCGGACTGGCGGCATGGGACGAGGCGGTGCGCCGGCACCCGGTGTTTGTGGCGACCGAACCGGCCTAGTCGAACGCGCCGGTCTTGACGCCCGCGCCCTGGCGGCGACGGTGCCACCGCCAGGGGAAGGCAGGCAGGCTGCGAGCAGGCTCAGCGGGTCGGCACCGGCTTGTCGCCGCTATAGTCGTAGAAGCCGCGACCGGACTTCTTGCCGTACCAGCCGGCCTCGACATACTTCACCAGCAGCGGCGCCGGGCGGTACTTGGGATCGCCGAAGCCTTCCTGCATCACCCGCATGACGGCGAGCAGGGTGTCGAGGCCGACGAAGTCCGCCAGCGTCAGCGGGCCCATCGGGTGATTGGCGCCAAGCTTCATGCCCATGTCGATGTCCTCGATCGAGCCCAGCCCCTCGCCCAGCGCGAAGATCGCCTCGTTGAGCATCGGACAGAGGATGCGGTTGACGATGAAGGTCGGTGAGTCGCCGGCGGCGACCACGGTCTTGCCCATGCGGCGGGCGGCCTCGGTGACAGCCGCCGCGGTATCCGCCGAGGTCGCCAGGCCGGTGATGATCTCGACCAGCTTCATCACCGGCACCGGGTTGAAGAAGTGCATGCCGATGAAGCGGTCCGGCCGGTCGGTGGCGGCGGCGAGCCGGGTGATGGAGATCGACGAGGTGTTGGAGGCGATCATCGCCTCGGGCTTCAGCACCGCGCCCAGCTTGGCGAAGATGTCGCGCTTGATGGCCTCGTTCTCGGTTGCCGCCTCGATCACCAGGTCGGCGTCGCGGAAGTCGGCGAAATCGGTGGTGAGCGTGATGCGCGCCAGCGCCGCCTGCATGTCGGCCTCGGTGATGGCGCCCTTGGCGAGCTGGCGGCCGAGATTGGCCTCGATGGTCGCCCGCGCCTTCTCGCAGCGTTCGATCGCCACGTCGGCCAGCACCACGTTGAAGCCGGCCACCGCCGACACATGCGCGATGCCGTTGCCCATCAGGCCCGCGCCGATAACACCGATTGTCTGAACAGCCATCTCTCAACTCCCACAAGATGAATCACGAAAACCAAGATGCCCGGCCTCTTTCAAGCCGCCGGGCGCGCTTGTCCAGCCCTGCTTTTGCCAGCCCCGGCGTCCGTGCCGACTTCCCGCCGGCGACGCCGTGACGTCAGATTTCCACCTGGCTGCCCAGCTCCACCACGCGGTTGGTCGGCAGCTTGAAGAATTCCATGGCGTTGGTGGCGTTGCGCAGCATCCAGGCGAACACCTTTTCCCGCCACAACGCCATGCCCGGCTTCTCCGAGGCGATCAGTGTCTGGCGCGCCAGGAAGAAGCTGGTCTCCATCATCTTGAAGGTGAGACCCTGCGGTTCGGCCAGCGCCAGCGCCTTGGGAATGTCCGGATCCTGCATGAAGCCGTAGCGGACGATGATGCGATAGAAGCCCTCGCCCAGCGCCTCGACGGTGATGCGGCTGGTCGCGGGCACATAGGGCACGTTGTCGATGTTCATGGTCAGGAACACCACCCGCTCGTGCAGGATCTTGTTGTGCTTCATGTTGTGCAGCAGCGCATGCGGCACGCCGGTGGCCGTCGAGGTCAGGAACACGGCGGTCCCCGGCACCCGGGTCGCGGTGGTGGAGGCCGACTTGATGAAGACCTCGATAGGCATCGCCGATTCAAGCAGTTTCTTCTGCATCAGCTGGCGGCCGCGGCTCCAGGTGGTGAGCAGGGTGAAGATCACAAGGCCGATCACCAGCGGCACCCAGCCGCCGTCGGGCACCTTGGTCAGGTTGGCCGAGAAATAGGCGACATCGACGGCCAGGAACACGCCGAGCAGGCCGAAGCCGACCCAGCGGTTCCACCGCCACAGCGAGAAGACGACGACGCCCAGCAGGATCGTGTCGATGGTCATGGCGCCGGTGACGGCGATGCCGTAGGCGGCGGCGAGATTGCTTGAACTCTTGAACGTCAGCACCAGGGCGATGACGCAGACCATCAGGCCCCAGTTGATGAAGGGGATGTAGATCTGGCCCTGGGCGGAGGCGGAGGTGAACTTGATCGACAGGCGTGGCAGGAAGCCGAGCTGGATCGCCTGCTGGGTCACCGAGAAGGCGCCGGTGATGACCGCCTGGCTGGCGATCACGGTTGCCATGGTGGCCAGCATCACCAGCGGTATCAGCGCCCACTCCGGCGCCAGCAGGAAGAACGGGCTCTGGATCGCCGAGGGATCCGCCAGCAGCATCGCGCCCTGGCCGAGATAGTTCAGCATCAGGGCAGGCATGACATAGACCAGCCAGGACACCCGGATCGGTCGCCGGCCGAAATGGCCCATGTCGGCATAAAGCGCTTCGGCGCCGGTAACGGCCAGCACCACGGAGCCCAGCGCCAGGAAGGCCTTGACCCCGTCGACAATGAAAAACTGCACCGCGTACCACGGGTTCAGTGCCAGCAGCACTTCCGGCACCCGGGCGATGTTGATCAGCCCCAGCACTGCCAGGACCGCGAAATACAGCAGCATGATCGGCCCGAACAGCGCGCCGACGCGGGCGGTGCCGCGGCTCTGGATGACGAACAGGCCGACCAGGATGATCAGCGCCAGCGGCACCACGAAGGTCGACAGTGCCGGGTTGATGACCGACAGGCCCTCGACCGCCGAAAGAACCGAGATCGCCGGCGTGATCATGCTGTCGCCATAGAACAGCGCGGTGGCGAAGACGCCCAGCAGCACGATGCCGGATGTCCACTTGGCGCCCGAGACCTTGTTGGAGATCAGCGCCAGCAGGGCCAGCGAGCCGCCTTCGCCCTTGTTGTCGGCGCGCATGGTGAAGGCGACATACTTCACCGTCACCACGAGGATCATCGACCAGAACACCAGCGACAGCACGCCGAAGATGTGAATCTGGTCGATCGCCAGCGGGTGGTGGCCGGCGAACGACTCGCGCATGGCGTAGAGCGGGCTGGTACCGATGTCACCGTAGACGACGCCCATGGCGCCGATCATCAGTTTCCACAGCGGGCCGCGGCCGTGTGCGTGTTGCGATGGACCAGACATGGACTGTGCGCGCGCTCCGAGGAGGGGAGAGGGAGTGGTTCCGCTCAATGGCCGGTCGCCGGGTCACGCCCGCTGGCCAGCCTGATGAGGGTACTGCCATCCGGCCAGCGCCGGGGCGGTTGGGGGCCGACGCTCGCCGTCGGGGATGCGAACCCTTGTTGCAGTGCAAACAACTGGTCGCGGCCGTAGCACAGGTGATCGCGGGCGACAAGCCGACCTGCCGGCCCGCCCCGCCGGCGGCATCAGGCGACGACCGGTGCCGCCGGCGGGGACCGGCGGAAAACCGGACGAATGGCGAACTGGGAGATCACCCGGCGCACGCCCGGCAGAGCGGACAGCACGTCCCGGTGGATGCGCTCGTAACGATCATCGGCGGGCACCATTACCTTGAGCAGATAGTCCGACTCGGCTGCGATCAGGTAGCACTCGGTGACTTCCGGATGACGTGCCAGCGCCCGTTCGAAGCGATCGAGCGTTTCCTGCCGCTGGTCGGCCAGCGTTACCGCCACGAACACCGTCGAGGGCCGACCCTGCGCTTCTGCGGACAGCAGCGCCGTGTAGCCGGCGATGATGCCGGCCTGTTCCAGCAGTTTGACCCGCCGATGGGTGGCGGAGGCGGACAGGCCGATGCGCTCGCCCAGTTCGGCGCTGGTCAGGCGCCCGTCCCGCTGAAGATGCTCCAGAATGGCGGTGTCGAAGGTGTCAAGGTTCATAAAATATTCAACTGCCTGGCGACCGGAAAGGAGATTTTTGTGCATTTTCGTTCAAGAGGCGGAAGAACACAAAATAATTGTCCGTTGATTGCGATATAATCCCGTCCACAGGCCATGGAGGAGAGGCATATGCGCATCGGGGTACCCAGAGAGATCAAGGTTCATGAGTATCGCGTCGGGCTGACGCCGCCATCCGTCGCGGAACTTGCCGCCGCTGGCCACGAGGTGTTTGTCGAGACCGGTGCCGGTGCCGGCATTGATTTTGACGACCAGGAATATGTCGCCGCTGGCGCCCGCATTCTGGAAACGCCGCAGGCGGTGTTCCAGCGGGCGGAGATGATCGTCAAGGTCAAGGAGCCGCAGCTGCACGAATGTGCCTGGCTGACGCCGGCCCACACACTGTTCACCTATCTGCATCTGGCCGCCGACAAGCCTCAGGCGGAGGCGTTGATGGCATCGGGCGCCACCTGCATCGCTTACGAGACCGTCACCGATGCCCATGGCCGGCTGCCGCTGCTGCGGCCGATGTCGGAGGTCGCCGGGCGCATGTCGGCCCAGGTCGGCGCGCATTATCTGGAGAAGGAGCAGGGTGGCCGCGGCGTGCTGCTGGGTGGCGTCCCCGGCGTGGCGCCCGCGCGTGTTGCCATCCTCGGTGCCGGTGTCGCCGGTTTCAACGCCGCCGTCATCGCGGCGGGCATGCGCGCGGACGTGACGATCTACGATATCTCGCTCGACCGTCTGGCCGAGCTGGACGCCTATTTCAGCGGCACTGTCGCCACCGCCTATGCCAGCCGCGCCGCTATCGCCGCCGCGGTGGCCCGGGCCCATGTCGTCATCGGCGCGGTGCTGGTGCCAGGGGCGGCGGCGCCCAAGCTGGTCACCCGCGATATGCTGAAAACCATGAAACGCGGTTCGGTACTGGTCGACATCGCCATTGATCAGGGCGGCTGCTTTGAAACCTCGCGGGCGACGACACATGCCAACCCGGTCTATGTCGAGGAGGGCGTCATCCACTATTGCGTCGCCAACATGCCGGGGGCGGTGGCTCGCACCTCCACCTTCGCGCTGAACTCGGCGACGCTGCCGTTCGCGCTGCAACTGGCCAACAAGGGGCCGGTCGAGGCGATGCGCGCCAATCGTCATCTTGCCAACGGTCTCAACGTCGCTGGCGGCTTCATCACCTACGAGGCGGTGGCGCGCGATCTCGACCTGCCGTTCCGGCGGCCATCGTGGCTTGACTGAGCAGCGTCCGCCGGACCGATTCGCTGTCCCGGCTGCGCGCCGGACGACGGGCGGGGGGGCAGGAGCGCGTCCCGACCCCCCGCCGAGCAGCCGCGGACGGCTGTCTGGAGAGACAAAAGTCTGATTCAGTACGATTTGTGGATTTATTAACTCCTGATTGCACATAGTATTGTTCGGGGATGCGGGTCCGGGGCTATAAGTTCGAAATCGATCCGCTATCAAGCTGTGCGTCGGGAGGACATGTCGGTGACCGACTTGTCAGCAAGCCAGGGAAAGGCGCGTGTCCTTGTCATCGACGACGAGGAGGAGATCGCGGCCCACATTCCCCAAGTAAATCGCTGATTTTGCTGTCAGGATCTCAATATTTCCGATATAAATCATGGTGTTGATGGCCGTGAGGGGCGCGTTTGATGGATCACCCAGAGGGTGCGGGTTCGAAGCGGGCAGATCGGGTCGAGTTCGACCGCCGGGTGCATGTGGAGTTCCGAGGTGCGCAGCTCAGTTCCGACGGCGGCCTGCTGGTGATGCGCGAGCTGGATGACGCGCTCGGGCTGTCCGATCTGGCGGCAAAAGCATTGCGCGACACCCGGCGCGGCAAGAACACGGTCCACCGGCTTGACGGGTTGTTCCGGCAATCGGTGTTCGGGCGACTGGCCGGATACGAGGATGTGAACGACGCCGACCGCCTGGCCCTCGATCCGGTGATGCGCCAGGTCGTGGGTGGAAGGGCTGTCGATGCGCAAGCGGCCTCGGCCTCGCAGATGGGACGGTTCGAGACCGAGACACTGGCACAGCCCGAGAACCGTGCCGCGCTGGCCGACCTGAATGGCCAATGGATCGACCGGTTCCATGACCGTAACGGGCTGAAGTACATCGTTCTGGACATGGACAGTTCGGTCAGCCCCACCCATGGCGATCAGGAGGGCGCGGCCTGGAACGGGCATTTCGACTGCACCTGCTATCACCCGAACTTTTTGTTCAACCAGTTCGGCATGCTGGAGCGCTGCGCCTTGCGCCATGGCAACGTCCACAGCGCCGATGGCTGGCGGGACGTTCTCGACCCCGTCATCGCCCGCTACGCGGAGCGCGACCTTTGCGGCCGGTTCTTCCGGGCTGACGCCGCCTACGCGATCCCCGCGATCTATGAGCGGCTGGAAGAAGCCCGATTCTTCTACGCCATCCGGCTGCCTGCGAACAACGTCCTGCGCGAGAAGATCGCGCATCGGCTGACGCGCCCTGTCGGGCGACCTTCGCTGACCAAGGTCAAGCGCTTCTACGAAGACTTCGAGTATCAGGCGGCATCCTGGGACAAGGAACGCCGGGTGATCGCCAAGATCGAATGGCATCCGGGCGAACTGTTCCCGCGTGTCGGCTTCATCGTCACCAACCTGCCGATGGAGCCCGACTGGGTGGTGCGGTTCTATAACCAGCGCGGCACCGCCGAGCAGCACATCAAGGAAGGTAAATATGCCTTCCACTGGACGCGGCTGTCATGCCGGAAGTTCCGCGACAATGAGGTGCGACTGCAACTGCATGCGCTGGCCTACAACCTGGCCATCTTCTTGCGCTGCATCGAGTTGCCCGAGACGATGGCCGACT
>NZ_JBEUDS010000011.1:0-109654 GCF_041060555.1 Parapedomonas caeni
CCCGCATTGGTATTGACAGACATAGCCATTTTCTTGGCTCCCTTTTTCTAAAGGTGAAAGTCGGGCGTTTTGCCCACGGACTTTTTGTCCGCACCGTCAAATCAGCAACCACCATGCCAGCAATGTGGTAAAGAAGCGTTAATCTTGCATCATGTTGAAATTATATGATTTCCTGATCATGGTTGCCGGCGTCGGGAATGGTTACTATCAGGTTGGTGATGACCCGGCAGAAACTGACCGGCAAAAAGTGCCGCATGGGCAAAATATGCCGGGCTGTGTCTCATCGCGAGAGACGCCGTTTCGACGCCGCGATCGGGTGCGGCGCGGGGGAGCGCGGGCAATGGGCAGACCAGACAGCAGGCGTCCACATGTTGCGGGTGTGATCGCGGGCGTGGCGGCCCTGGTCGCTACCGCCAATGCGTCGGCTCTCACGCTGACGACGCTGCGCAGCCAGGGGTTGGAGTCAATTTATGGCAGCTATGCGCCGCTTGGTGACTGCGCGCTGGAACCCCGCATCGTCATTGATGAGGCCGGTTTTTCCTTTCACGCCAACGGTCAGACGCGGCGGAGCCACAAGTTCGAGCATGCGCTGACTTTCATGGGGGCACGTTACGAAGGCATCGTCCAGGTGTTCTTTCCGTTTCCTGCCGGCGCCGGCGATTTCGGGCCGCTGATCATGACGGTGAACGCCGGCGAGAAGCCCGGGGCCATTCGCCTGGAGAGCGACCTGCCGCCAGATCGCAAGCCTGATCCGTTTCATGGCATGCTCACCCGCGCCTCCCCGTATCAGCTCTGCAAGGAGGCCGCCCGGGCGGCTCCGGCCGCCGCCGTCAAGGCAGTGACCTCACCGGCACCGCCCGTCCCGCTCGACTGGAAGAACATGCCCGCCCTGGTCGACAATATCGGCGTCAGGCTTGATCCATTCGACAACGGGCCGATCGCGGCGTTGGTGCGGGCGCGGGTGGGACGCAAGATCGAGGTGCTGAAAACGAACATGTCGGTCATTACCCCGCTGGGCCGGGAGGGGCAGACTTTTCATATTTCCGGCAATGCGCAGCACCAGGGCGGCATGGAGCAGGCCTATATTCTGATCGACGCGGCGCGGCGCGAGGTGCAGGTGGGCCTCTGGGAGCGTGGTCGGTTGGCGGTCTATGCTCCGAAAACCGGGCGTATCCCGCCACCGGATTCCATTCGCCGCCTGCTGTCCAGCAGCCCACCAGAGACGGCAGTGCCCGCGCCGGGCACGCCGTGGGAGGTCGTGCCGGTGCCGAACAGATCGCCGCTGGCCCATGTCGCGGCGGCGGCCTCGCCCAGCATCGAGTCCTTCAGCCTGTTCTGCGAAAGCGGGCGGCCGATGATGGCAATGCTGCTCAACACGCCGTCCAGCATGACGTCGATGACAGTGACATGGGTATTCGCGGGCGGACTCGTCAACGTGCCGGTGGTCAGGGGTAATCGCGACGGAACTTTCTGGCGGGCAAGCCTGGCGGCGGTGCCTCTGGTGCCCATGCTGACGCGGCATGCCGATTCAGTGTTCCTGCGCATCAACGGGCGGACTGAGGGGGAAGCCTCGCTCGCCGGTGCCGCTGATGCCGTCCGGGTCGCCCTGCGGACCTGCCAGCGCTTCTGAATACTGTCGCCGCGCTGCCGTGCTGCCATCAAACGCCACGACCGCGGACGACAATCTGTGCCGAAAGCGTCGAGTCGTCGCGGGCTTGCACGGATGCATGCTCGATGGAGAGGCCCTGTGCCTCCAGGCTGGCGATCCAGGCGAACAGGGCCGTGGTCGGGGCGGAATCGACCGAAAGGCTCAAGGCGCCATCCTGCGGGCGCAAAACGCCGATGCTGACGCCGTGCCGCACGGCACTTTCCATCACCAGCTCGCGCACGGTCCGGTCCGCTACCCGCCGGGGCCTGGGTGCCTCCGGCATCACGGCGGCGAGCGCCCGTGCTTGCTGCCAATCGCTGATCAGCCGGCTCTGCCGGAGCCGGGCCTCGCCCAGCGCATCGCTCAGTGGCCGGACGACCGCCAGCCATGCCAGCAGCAGAAGCGATAATATCAGCATGATTGCGAGCAAGCCTCGCTCGCGCGCCGATCGCCCCTGCCACCAGGAATGCAGCCGTGTAGTCATTGTGCCGTTACCTCAATGTCAATGCGCTGTCCTGCCGGCGTGACGCGGTTGTCACCTTCGGTCAGGCGATAGCCGGCGGCCAGCAGCGAGGCGCGCAGGCCGTCCAGCGAGGCGTCGATGCCGATGCTCAACGTTGCCCGCAGAACACCGCTGTCATAGGCCAGAGACTCCAGACGCGCGCTGTCAGCCTGCAGTGCGGTGAACAGCGCCGCCGACATGGTGGCGAGCCGATCCTGCCCGCTGGCCAGTCGCCGCTGGTCGCGCATCTGTTTCAGCGGATTGTCGATGGCGGTGTTCGCGGGCAGCACGCGCGTTGCCTGGCGGAGGATGTCCGCCTCCAGCCGGTCGGACACCAGTTGCAGGCGGATCAGTTCGATCACCGGGGCCGCCAGGACCAGTAGCATGACCAGCGCGATGCCGAACGCGAGGCGCCGCCAGCGACGGGGCGGGATCGCGGCTGCGCGTCGCGCGAACGTGCCCTGTCGCAAATTGAGCCCGTCATGCCGGGTCAGATGGTCGGTGAGGTGGCGCAGCGGTTCGCCCTCCAAGCGGCGGACGGGAAGGTCGCAGAACAGTTGCCCGACGAGCGATTCTTCCAGCTGCACGGCGATGTCATGCCCGCGCAAGGCGACCTGGTCGCCCAGAGGCAGGGCGACCAGTCCGGCCTCGGGCGGTGTCAGCAGCAGCGGCAGGGGGAATAGCGCGTCCGGGTCCAGGCCGTGCGTCGCCAGGCGATCAAGCCAGTCACGCATGGTGGCGGCACTCACCACGGCCACCGGCCATCGACCGTCGGCGTCGGCGCGTGATGCGGCCGCCACGTGCTGGTCGTCGATCGGCGCCGCGATCGCCGTCGCCAGCAGGTGGCGGGCGGCAGCGGCGGCCTGCGCCGGGGTCGCGGTCGGCACGGTAAGCCAGTGGATGGTGGTGGCATCGCCCGGAACGAGCACGATGACGGCGTCGCTCTCTGCCGGATTGAACTGCTGGTCAGGGGTGACATGCCCCTGCCAGATGACGGTGCCCTGGTCATCGAGCGTCCACCATTTCAGGGGAACATCCACCGAGGCAGGCATGAGGATGACGAGCGTTTCAGTCATTCGTCGGCGGTCCATCGTCGCAAGAGAATCCGGCTGCGGCCGGGCAGGATATCGAGAAGCGCGCTGTGGCGGGTCACGAAACCTGACTGTTCGGTCCGGATATCAAGGTTGAAATAGCGGGTTGTCAGTTTGGGCTGGTCGAGTTCCTGGCCGCTGGGCTTTAACCCGGCGAGCGCCTCCTGGCGCCAGAAGTCGAGCGCGTCGCGCCACCCGCCGGGCGGGCGTTGCATCAGTATCTGGCGCGCCGCGTCGATGCTCAGCCGGCCCGGCAGGATCATCGCCAGCAGCGGCGCCTGCGATGGCTGTAACGTGTTCAGATTGACGGGTGACATGTCGGTGGTGGGCAGGGCGCATACCCAGGGGCGCAGCAGGTCATACAAGGCGGGCGTCACGCCCGCCACGGCGCGGATTTCGCTGGCCTCGGCCAGCAGGCGATTGGCGGGCAGGTAGGCGGGGTTCAGGCGGCGATAGCTGTCATCCTCGCCCCCCAGCGGGTCCGGCACACCGTCGGCATCGATCCAGTCGGCGACGCCGACCGCGATCCGCCGCGCGTCGGCACCCGCGATACCGAGCGAGGTCGCCAGGGCGACGAACTGGGCTATGCCGCGCGGTCGCGCGACCAGGGCGTCTGGGCGGTCGCCGTCGGCAAGGCTGTTGAGGTTGAAGCAATTGCCGCCATCCGAGGGTATCGCGATCAGTTTGCCGCCTTCGGTTGTCTCCAGCACGATCGGTTGCCCAAGCCAGCCGTCGCCGCTGAGGTGACCGTCGGCCGCCTTGGCAATCGCTTCCAGCCGGTGGAGCGCCATCAACTCGATGCCGCCGGCGTAGTAGCGCGACTGGGTGCTGATCCGCGCATTGGTGGCCAGATGCACGGCATGGCTGACCGTTTCCAGTGCGGTGGTCATCAAGACGCCAATGACCGCCAGCAGCAACAGCACCGTCAGCAGCGCCATGCCACGCTCGGATGCATCATACGCCGGTGTCGGTGACCGCGTCATGGCAGGGCGCTTGTGAGAAACAGCTGGCGCAGCGTGCCGAACCGGGCCGTGGTCAGATCAAGCCGCACCGCCCTGGGCAGTAGTGCCGGGTTCTCCGGAGTCCAAGCCTCGCGCCAGCCATCGCCATCATGATAGGCGAGGGTAACGGCCGAGACCTCCTTGAGCAAAATGGCGGGCGGCCCGAAAGCGGCGCCGTCCACCAGCGGCCGGCTCAAGCGCTCCAGTTGTCCTGCATGCAGCCGATAGGTGACATACTGCAGGCCCGGACGTGGTGCCCCGTCGGGGTTTTCCCATCCGCGGCGAACGAGCGAGAACAATATGCCGTTGTCATCGCCGGACTCGAAGGCGGGTCGCGAGGCGCCGCTCTCGTCACGCGAGGGCCGGCTGGCCGCTTGCGCCAGATCGGCGCGCAGGGCGGCCCGCAGGCGCTGCATGTCCTGCACCGAACCCGTGACGGTCTCGACATGGCGCTGCGCGTCGACACTGTTGCCCAGAATGGCGACTCCCGCCGCCGCGAGCAGGCCGAACACCATCAGCGCGACCAGCGTCTCGACGAGAGTGAAGCCGTTGACGGGCTGCCTGGTCATCGCAGACCTCGAAACGCGGTGAGACTGCCAGCGGGCTCGCCGTCGCCATCACGGACGATGACGCTGATCCGGATGATCCGGGGGTCTCCTGTTCGCTCGACAAGGCGCTGCACCTGCCAGCGGGTGGCGCCATTGATCACGCTCTCCACGCGCCGGCCAAGCGCTGGCGGTTGCGGGCTGCCGAGGGCCTCGACGATGGCATTCTCCGCGACGATGTCGCCCAGCAACGCGGTTTCCGTCCGTCCCGCCGTCACCAGATTGGCGGCGCCCAGACGGATGACGGCGAGCACGGCGAGGCCCAGAACGGCCATCGCCACCAGCAGCTCCATCAGCGAGAACCCCTGGCTGTCACCGCGCATCGATACGTACCTCGCCATTGGCGGCGACGTGGATGGCGAGGCGATGCCCGTCGTTGGTCAGCACGATCTCGCCGCCGTCGCTTAATCCCACGGCATCGAACTGGATGCGTTGCGGCCGGGCGGGATGGACGACGGCCGTCCCCTCATCCCACCGGCGCGCCGCCAGCGCCGGATCATCGAGCCGCCGCCAGCCATCACCATCACGGGTGACGAAATGATAGCCCTGCGCGCCGATGATGACCGCCGCGGCACGATTGTCGATAATCGCCATGTCGCGCGCGATCGCCAGTCTGGCCGCAAGACGTTCGCCCTCGCGCGCCAGTCCGTCGCCCGGCGTGGGCAGGTTCAGCACGATCCCGCCGGCGATCAGGCCGATGATCGCCAGCGTTACCATGATCTCCACCAGGGTGAACCCGGCGCAGCGGTCATTCCCAGTTGCCGATGTCGGCATCGTTTCCCTCCCCGCCTTCTCGGCCGTCGGCGCCAAAGGAGAAGATATCGAAGCGGCCACGCGTACCGGGGAACGTGTACTGATAGGGGTTGCCCCACGGGTCTCGCGGCAGTTTCTGGATGTATCCGCCGCTGCGGTAACGGTCCGGCCGCGCCAGCGTCGACGGCGGCGTGACGAGCGCCTGCAGTCCGTCCTCGGTGCGCGGAAAGGTCATGTTGTCGATCCGGTACATTTCAATCGCCTGCTGCAGGGTGGCGATGTCGGCTCTGGCCTTCTCGCGCATGGCCTTGTCCTGGCTTGGCAGAACATTGAGGACGACGAACGTGGTCAGCAGGCCGATGATCGCGACGACCACCATGATCTCGACCAGCGTGAAGCCTTCTTCGTCGGAGTAGCGGTGCGGTCTGGTCATGTCGGGCCTTTCACGACGGGTGTCTGCTTCAGGAGAGGGCAACAGTGTTGAGCTGGAGGATCGGCAGCAGGATCGAGAGGACGATGGTGCCGATCACGCCGCCCATCAGGATGATGATCGCCGGTTCCAGCAAGCTGAGCGCGGCGGAGGTGTAGGCGTCGAACTCGCGTTCGAGATAATCGGCGGCACGCGCCAGCATGGTGGCCAGCTGGCCGCTGGTCTCGCCCGAGGCGGTCATATGGACCAGCAGCGGCGGAAACAGGCCGCCGCGACGCATCGCCGCCGACAGGCTGCCGCCTTCCCGCACCGAATCGACGATCTGCAATGTCGCCGCGCGCAGTACCCGGTTGCGCACGGTGCGGCCGGTGATCGCCAGTCCATCCAGCAGCGGCATGCCGTTGTCGATCATGGTCGACAGCGTACGCGCCAGCCGGGCGGCGTGGAGATCGCGCTGCAGACGGCCCAGCAACGGCAGGCCAAGCAGCCAGCGGTCGACTCTCGCGTGCACAGTCTCGTTGCGCATCGCCCGGCCGAAGCCGATGGCACCGAACAGTATGCCCAGCAGCAGCGCGGGACCATGGTCTGTCAGGAAATCGGCGGCGCCGATCACCATCCTGGTGAGGAGCGGCAGCGTCTGGCCCATCTGCGTGAACTGTTCAACGACCTTGGGGATGACGTAGGTCATCAAGCCGATGATGATGGCGCCGGCGGTCAATGTCAGCATCGCGGGGTAAGCGAGCGCGGTCATCACCTTGCCGCGCACCAGTGCCTGGCGCTCCTGCAGGTCCGCCAGTCGTTCAAGAATCTCGGTCATGGCGCCCGACCCTTCGCCGGCTGCCACCATGGCTCGATAAAGTGCCGGGAAACTCCGTGGTTCGATGGCCATGGCGTCGGCAAGACGTCGCCCTTCGACCACACCGGCATGGACGCGCCAGAGAGTCGCGGCGACATGAGGGCGGTCGGCCTGAGAGGCGATGGACCGCAGCGCCTCTTCCAACGGGGAGACCGCGATCAGCGTCGCCAGTTGGCGGGTGAATAACGTCAGTTCCTTGGTCGAAAGATGCCGGCGCCACTGCCAGGCGGGTCGGGCCGCGTCCTCGCCGCCACCAGCCTTGCCGTCCATGCGACGCTGGACGCGCAGCGGCAGCAGCTGGCGCTGCAGCAACAGCGCGCGGGCCTGTTCCTCAGTCGCGGCAGCGACGTCACCCCGGCACTCGCGACCGGAGGCATCAAGCGCCAGATAGTCAAACGCCGACATCGACGGCTCCGTCCTTGCGCAGGATGCGAACGGCTTCTTCCATCGTGGTCTGACCGCTCAGGACAAGGCGGCGTGCCGATGCTTCCAGAGACGGCTGACGGGAAAACGCATGACGCGCCAGCGCCGCTTCGTCGGCGTCACCAAGAATCAACGCGCGCATCGTCTCGTCGATGCGTACCAGCTCGAAAACGCCCAGCCGGCCCTTGAAACCGCTGCCGCCGCAGTGTGTGCAGCCGACGGCGCGATGCAGCGTGGCGCCGGGGGGGATGCCCAGCAGCGCGCCCTCGGCGGCGCTTGCCACTACCGGCTCGGCACAGTCGGGGCACAGCCGGCGCACCAATCGTTGTGCCAGCACCAGCCGCAGGGAGGACGCCAGCAGAAAGGTCTCGACGCCAAGATCCTTCAGCCGGGTGATCGCGCCGACGGCGTCGTTGGTGTGTACCGTCGAGAGCACGAGATGGCCGGTGAGCGAGGCTTGTACGGCAATTTCCGCGGTCTCGGTGTCACGGATCTCGCCGACCATAACGACGTCGGGGTCCTGGCGCAAAATGGCGCGCAGACCGGCGGCGAAGGTCATGCCGACCTTGGTGTTGACCTGGGTCTGGCCGACGCCTTCGATGGCGTATTCGATCGGATCCTCGACAGTGAGTATGTTGCGTCGGCCGTCGTTAAGCATGCGCAGGCCGGAATAAAGAGTCGTGGTCTTGCCTGACCCGGTGGGGCCGGTGACGAGAATGATGCCGTGCGGCTCGGCGAGTGTCGCCCGCACCTGCGCCAGCATGTCCGCCGCCATGCCCAGATCGGCGAGCCCGAGTTCGGCTTGTTCCTTGTCGAGGATACGCAATACCACGCGCTCGCCGTGACGCGACGGCAGGGTGGATACGCGCACGTCCAGCGGGCGGCTCGCCAGGGTGAGGCCAATCCGGCCATCCTGGGGCAGACGGCGTTCGGCGATGTCGAGGCGGGCCATCACCTTGATGCGACTGACCACCAGCGGCGCTACCCTCGCAGGCAGGCGCAGTGCCTCGTTCAGCACGCCATCGACGCGTAGCCGGACGATCAAGGCCTGTTCATAGGGTTCGACGTGAATGTCGGACGCACCCTGGCGCACGGCCTCGGCGATGACGCCGTTGATGAGCCGGATGATCGGTGCGTCGTCTTGCGAATCGAGCAGGTCGGCGGCGGCGGGAATGTCGTCAGCCAACGCCCCGAGCCCGCCCGCTTCTTCCAGGCGGTCGGAAACCTCGCCGGCGTCGAGGCCATCGCCGGCATAGCGTTCCGACAGATGGCGCTCGAATTCGCGCGCGCTCAGCCGGCGCAGGGTGATCGGGCGGTCGAGCACCCGCCGGACCTCGGCGATCGCCAGAGGCCCGGTTTCGCCCTCCCGCCAGCCCACCAGGGCGCCCTCGGGGCTGGCGGCGTCGAGCAGGACGATGCCGAAGCGCTTGGCGAACGCATAGGGCAGCGCCGGGATCGGCCGGACCTCGATGGGAGGCGGATTATTTGCCGGCATGTTGCGGCTCCGCCGCCGTGCCGCGCGTGGAGGCCGGATTCGCCGGGGCTGGCGCGGCCGGGGCCACACCGCCCATGTAATCCCGCACCAGCGCGTCGAGCGACGGCTCCCTGTCCGGGTTGAACTGCTGCTGCTGGTCGCGGATGTAGCCGTAGCGTTGCGCCGCCAGTTTCTGGGCGCTGGCACGGTCGCGCACGATGGTCGGCCGGATGAACACCATGAGATTGGTCTTCTGCTTGCTGCGCGAGCGGCTCTTGAACGCCTCGCCCAGCAGCGGAATATCCGCCAGCAGCGGCACCTTCTCGACGGTCCGGCGCTCGACGTCGTCCATCAGGCCGCCCAGGGCGATGATGTCGCCGTCATCCACCGTTACCGTGGTCTCGATTTCCCGCTTGTTGAGGATGAGGTCGGCCGACTTTTCGGTCACCGGCCCGGCGATCGACGACGCCTCCTGACGCAGGAACAGCTTGATGCTGCCGCCGGCGTTGATCTGCGGCCGGACCTCCAGCTGAATGCCGACGTCCTGCCGCTGCACCGTGCGGAACGCGTTGTCGAAATTGCCCGACAGGGCCTCGCCGGTGGTGACGGGAACCTCCTGCCCGACCAGGATGCTGGCTTTCTGGTTATCCAGTGTCATGATCGAGGGTGTGGAGAGGATGTTCGACCGGGTGTCGGACTTGACGGCGTTGATGACCGCGCCGAACAGGGCGTCGTTGCCAATCTCGCCGCCGATGCCGAACAGCGAGCCGGTGACACCCAGAATCGACTGCGCGGCCGCGGCTTGCAGGGTCTCGGAGGCGGTGGAGGTCGTGGTGCCGGTCGTGGTCACGCCGTCGTCGGTCGTTGTCGTCGTCCGGTCCAGCTCCCGGGAGGCGATGGCCCCGCCCAGCGTCAACAGGTTGGGAGCGGTGTTCGAATAATTGGTGACCGCGAGCGGGATGCTGCTGCCGCCGGTGCCGGCCAGCAGGAACTGTACGCCCAGTTTCTTGGCGGCATCGTCGGAAATCTCGACGATGATCGCCTCCACCAGCACCTGTTCGCGCCGAACGTCGAGCTTGCGGATGACTTCGCCAAGCGATCGCTGCACATCGGGCGGAGCGGAGATGATCAGTGCGTTGGCGCCACCGTAGCGGGCAATGACTGCGCGCCCTGGGCCGGGCGGCGCGCTGGCGCCGGGCGTGCCGGAGACCACCGGCGTCGCCGGCTTGTCGCTCTCGCCCTGACCGGGCGCGGGGCTGTTGACCACGCTCACCTGGACCTGCTGGCCGGCCAGCTGCTGCAGTACCGGCAGCAGGCCTTCGGCGTCGGCGTTTTCCAGGAAGATCACGCGGACGTCGGAGCCTGCGGCGGCGCGCTTGTCGAGCTCGCTGACAATTTCGGCCATCCGGGTGACCATCTCCGGTTCACCGCGAAGGATCACCGAATTGGAGCTGTCTATGGGGATCACACGCACGCCGGGCCCGCCATCGCCCGCGCTTCCGGCCGCGGCTTCGACCGCACTGGCGATCTCGCGGGCGCCAGCATTGTCGAGGCTGATCAGCCGCATCGCCCGGCTGTCGCGGTCGATGCTGGCAAGCACGCCGCGAATGCGGGTGATGTTGTCCGCATAGTCGGCAACGACAATGGCGCCACCGCCGCGGCTGGCGCTGACTTGCCCCTCCTTGCTCACCAGCGGCCGCAGGGCCTCCAGGGCCGAGGCGGTGTCGATCGATTTCAGCTTGAACACCTGGGTCACAAAGCCGTCGCCGCCGCCGCGTGCGGGCGCCTGGGCCGCGCCGGTCGCCGCCGTGATACGGTAGCCGCCGCCCGCCATCGGGATCGCCACGAAGCCGTTGGCGCGCAGCGTCGAGAGGAAGACCTCGAAATACTGAGTGCGGGTCAACGGGCGTTCGGAGACCACCGACACCTTGCCCTGGACGTCGGGGTCGATGATGAAGGTCTGACCGGTGCTCCGCCCGACGTCCTCGATGAAGGCGCGAATGTCGGCGTCGCGCAGGTTGATGACCTGCTGTGCCGTGGCGGGCAGGGTAAAGACCTGGGCCAGCAGTGCGCCAGTGAGGGCGAGGCGGCGGATCATCGGTTCGACTCCGTGGGCAATGTGGCATTCTTGCTGGCAATGGCGCCCCCGGCGCCGGGAGGCAGGGGGAGTGGTGGCGCGGTGTCGCCGGCGGTCGCCGACGCCGAGGGACCGGTCGTCAGGGCTGATGCGTCGGTGACCACGGGAGCAACGGTGGTTGCCGGAATTGACTGGTCGAGCAGCAGTTGCTCCAGCGTGCCGTGCCGGTTGATGGTGATGCCGTCCAGCGACACGGCATGCAGCCGCACCCCCGTCATCAGCTCCTCACCAACCATGTAGCTGCGCTGCGGCCCGTCGTTGACGCTGAGGATCGCCGATCCGCGTCCCGCCACGGAGTCGCTGCGCGTGCCGAACACGACGATTTCCAGTGCCGACATCGACAGTGCGCCGGCACCACCGACCTGGAAGAAGGGATCGAAGGCGCCAAGGATGCGGGTGTCGACGGCCAGCGAGCGGTTGACCGCCGCCGATGAGGTCAGTGGCGGCGCCAGACTGACCGGCGCCGTCGCCGTCAAGACCAGTCGCACCAGCAGCACGATCAGCGCCAGCACGACCAGCAGTTCGGCCAGCCGCATGAGCTGACGTGCCGGGAGTCTGGCCTGTGGCGGATGACGTGGGTTTGGCTGGGACATCTTGGACCGGCGTGAAGGACTACGTCGCCGGTCTATGAAGGGAGTATTGCAGTACGATGACTTATTTGCTGCGGTTTCGTGTCAGTCCGGAAGCCAGCCGATCCGCTGCGTCAACCAGACCAGAAAGGCGGCCAGCGCCAGGCAGGTGCCGAAGGGGATCCGCAGGTGCCGGTGCACGGCCGTGCCCCGCAGCGCCGCGACTCCAACCGCCATCAGCCCGATCATCGCCGCGGCGGTAAGCGCCAGCGGCAGCCCCTGCCAGCCGAGCCAGGCGCCAATCGCGCCGAACAACTTGGGGTCGCCGCCTCCCATGCCGTCGTGGCCGCGGCGCCAGCGATAGTAGCGGCGGATCGCCTCCAGGCCGAGGTAGCCGCAGCCCGTGCCCACAAGGGCATTGACGGGCGGCCAATGGTTCAGACTGGCGCTGAACAGGCCGAGTCCGGCAAGAGTCAGGGTCAGGGAGTCAGGCAGCCAGAAGTGTCTGAGATCGAGCGCGGCAAGCAGCAGCAGCAGCCATCCGAACAGCAGCCAGTACAAATCCGTGGGCCCCGCAGCGACCGCCAGCACGGCGGCGCCGACTACGCCGGCGGCAATCTCCATGAGTGGCAGCAGGGCGGGAATGGGGGCGCCGCAATGACGGCAGCGCCCGCGCAGCAGCAGGAAGGACAGCAGGGGCACCAGCTCAAGCGGTCCCAGCGGGTGCCCGCAGGAATCACAGGCCGACCGCCCGGCGACGACTGGTCGGCGCGCTGGCATGCGTACGGCGAGCACGGCGAGGAAGCTGCCGATGAGGGCGCCGGCGGCAAAGCCGATCAGCAGGCGGCCGCTGATGCTGATATCGAACATGGCCGCCGTTAGAGCACGGGTGCCGGTGCCCCGCAATGGCCCTCCAGCGCCGCGGTGGCGTGGCTGTCGCAAATGTTTCACATACCGGCCCTAGTGCAGGCGGGATGACCTGGCTGGTTTCGTTTCTGCCCGCTGCCGGCCCCGACCGCCGGCGTCTCCTGGTGCTGCTCGGCATTCTGCTGGTCGCCGCCGCGGCCGTGCTTGTCAGTCTGCGCGGCCGCGGCTCCCCGCCGTCCGCAGGCGTCGAACTGACAGCACCGCTGCCGGCGACGGCGACGGGCGTTGCTGCTCAGCCTGTCGCGCCAGCGGGTGTGCCGGCAATCACGACGACGGCCGATATCTCCCGTGTGGCGTTGCACGGTGTGCTGCTCCATCCGGACCGGCGCGCTGCAATCCTGTCGCTGGCTGACGGGCGTCAGCGCCGGGTTGCGGAGGGTGCCACGATCGCGCCGGGGCTGGTGCTCAGGTCGGTGTCGGCCGACTCGATCGTCATTGCCGTGTCGGGGGTGGATACGCGCCTGTCGTTGCGATCGGTTGCCGGTGTCGTCGCCGCACCTCCGGTGGCAGCGCTGGCAAATGCCGCGACATCGCCACAGGCCGCCGGCGCGCCGGCCGGCGGCAAGATCACCCGCGCGGCCCTGCTGCCGGGGGGCGATCTGAAGGCTAACAGCCTGGGGTTTCGTCTGGGGCTCAAACCCGTGCGGGAGGGGACGGCGACGGTCGGCTATCGGGTGGCGGATGTCGCCAGGATGCCGGCCTTCGCACAGCTGGGTTTGCGCAGTGGTGACGTTGTTCTTTCCGTCAACGGCGACAAGTTGTGGTCTGAAGAAAAGATCGGTGAACTCGCCGAGGAACTGAGTCATGTGTCCGCGCTCAGCGTAGTCTATCTGCGCGACGGCCAGCGGCGGGAAGCGAGCGTTGTCGTCGAGTGACGCCGCGACGCTTCTCTCGCCGCACGTGCCGGCTTCCCGCGGCAACGCCGGCTGACTTTCACCGTCATGACGTCGATCTGAAATAAAACCATCACGAAACACCCCTAACAGGTTCCCGCGTACGGACAGCCAGACCAATTCAGTCCGACCAACCGACACCGGTCATTCCCAACAGAGAAGGGGGCTCCTCATGTTTCGTTTTCGCAGTTTGCTGTTGCTGGGCACCGCGCTTGCCCTGGCCGCCTGCAACGCCGATGATGTGGCGTCGCCCGGTGAAGGCGTGATCGTTACGCCGACTCCGACGCCGACCCCAACCCCCACTCCGACGCCGACTCCGACCCCGACCGGCCCGGCGACCAGCTGCCCGAACGGCACCGCGAATGTCGGCACCATCAACAACGAGCGCATCTGCCAGATTTCCGGCGTGATCACTGGCAACCTGACCATCCAGAATCTCGCGGGCGTCATCTACTCGCTGTCGGGCCGCGTCGAGGTGGGTGTCGATGTCGGCGGCGACGGCACGGCGCCGGGCGGCCAGCAGGGCATTCTCACCATCGAGCCCGGTGTCCGCATTTTCGGCTCCTCGGGCGCGGACTTCCTGCTGGTGAATCGCGGTTCGCAGCTTTACGCCGAGGGTACCGCCACCAACCCGATCGTCTTCACCAGCCGTTCCAACGTCGAGGGCACCGCCACCGACAGCAGCATCGGCCAGTGGGGCGGCATCGTCATTCTCGGCCGGGCGCCGATCAGCGACTGTCTCGCGGCGGTTCCGGGCGGCAGCGCCGATTGTCAGGCGGCGATCGAGGGCGTGAGCAATGCCTACTATGGTGGCGCGCTGTCGAACGACAGCAGTGGCCGTCTGCGCTATGTCCAGGTCCGCTACCCTGGTTTCGAGGTGGCACCGGGCAACGAGCTCAACGGTATCACCCTCGGTGGCGTGGGTGCCGGCACCGTGATCGATCACATCCAGGTCCACAACAGTTCGGACGACGGCATCGAGTGGTTCGGCGGCACGGTGAACAGCAAGTATCTGGTCATCACCGGCGCTGACGACGACTCGTTGGATACCGACCTTGGCTACAAGGGCTATTCGCAGTTCTCCATCGTCGTTCAGCGCGCGACCGGCGGTGACCGTGCCCTGGAGGCGGACTCCAGCGGCAACGAGGACGCAACCCCGCGTCAGCACGCCCGGTTCGCCAACTTCACCTGGATCGCCAACGACAGCACGGCATCACTGCTGCTGCGTGGTGGTGCTGACTTCACGTTCGTCAACGGCGTCATTGCCGGCACTGCGCCCCAGTGTATCGACGTTGACGGCAACACCACCATGCAGGCCGCCGATGCCACCAAGGACGAACAGGGTCCGCCGGTGTTCAATTCGGTGTTCCTCGCCTGCCCGGTGGCCTTCACCGAGGATGGCAACGTCGCCGCCTCGGCGGTCCAGACGGTGTTTGACGCCGGCACCAACAACGTGGCGCTGGGCACCTCGACGCTGACCAATACCTTTGTCAACGGCGCCAACGAGTCGGCCGTGACCGCCTTCAACGCGGCGACGCTCAACGCGTTCTTCGTCACCACCGATTATATCGGCGCGGTCAAGGACGCCAACGACACCTGGTATGCCGGCTGGACCTGCGGCCTGTCGGGCCAGGCGTCCTGTACGGCGCTGCCGGCGAACAGCGGAAACTAAGCCGCACGTCAGGTCATGGGGCGGTGGCGTCGAGGCGTCGCCGCCCGCACCTTTATTCCATCCGGTTCCGGAAGGCTCGCCATGAACAAGACCGCGCTCGCAGGAAAGCTGCTTCTTTTCTCCACTGCCCTGTGCACCGTGCAGGCCTATGCCCAGGCGGCCGATACCACGTCGGCGCCGCTGCAAATGGCCGCGGCCGAGACGGCGGAAAAGGACAAGCCCGTCGACATCTCCGCGCCTGGCGCGCGCAATGCCGACGACATCATCGTGCAGGGGCGTTACATCCCTGATTCGATCCGTGCCACCTCCGAGGTCATCAGCATCCTCTCGGCCGACGAGATCAAGCGTACCGGTGATGGCGACATTGCCGGCGCCTTGCAGCGCATCACCGGCCTCAGCCTGGTCGGCGGCCGTTTCGTCTATGTGCGCGGCCTGGGTGAGCGCTATTCGCTGGCGCTGCTCAACGGTTCACCGCTGCCGTCGCCCGAGCCCCTGCGCCGCGTGGTCCCGCTTGACCTGTTCCCCACCAGCATGATCGCCAGCTCGGTGGTCCAGAAGAGCTACTCGGCCAACTACCCCGGCGAGTTCGGCGGCGGTGTGATCAACCTCACCACGCGCGCGGTGCCGGAGGAGAGCTTCCTCACCATCGGCGGCGGCATTGGCGGCAACAGCGAGACGACGTTCGAGCTGGGCTATACCTATTATGGCAGCAGCACCGACTTCACCGGCTATGACGGTGGCAATCGCAAGATTCCGTCACCGCTCAAGAATGCGATGGACAGCGGCAACCTGATCGTCGAGGGCAGCAATTTCAGCAATGCCCAGATGCAGGAAATCACCGCCAGCCTGCAGAATGCCTCGACCACGCTGATCCAGCGCAACAAGGATATTCCGGTCGATTTCTCGGTCGATGTCAGTGCCGGCACCTCCGTTGACATCGGAGAGGATCGGCTGGGGATTATCGCCACTTTCGGCTGGGACAACAAGTGGCGGACCCAGGGTGGCCTGCAGCAGACCACCGCGGGTCTCGCCTCCGACGAAAATGGCAATCAGGTCATCAATCCGGACTCGAACTTCCGCTTCCTGTCGACCGAGAACCGGGTGGTCATGAACGGCCTGGTCGGTCTTGGCTATGAGTTCGGCGAAAGCAAGATCCGCTGGACGAACCTCTACATCCACGACACGTCGAAGGAAGCGCGCATCCTCGATGGCGTTGACGAAATCAACGTCGGCTCGGATCGTCTGAACAAGAGCTACACCTCCTGGTATGAGCGCCAGCTGTTCGATACCCAGGTCGTCGGTGAGTTCAAGTTCGGCGACGTCAGCCTCGACGTGCGCGGTACCTACGCCAACACCAAGCGCGATGCGCCGTATGAGCGGTCGTTCAGCTATCGCTTCAATGCCACTGCCAACGATTTCAAGAATGATCTGCGCAGCCCCGGTGAAAGCGCCACCGTCGCGTTCAGCGAACTGAGCGAGGATGTGTGGGCGGCGTCGGCAGATCTCAGTTACGACCTGCCGACCAGCATGAAGATCACGGCTACGGCGGGCTACGCCTACAGTGACACGAGCCGGACCTCCACCCGTCGCGAGTTTGCCTACCGTCCGTCGGCGGCGCTGGATCTCGCCGTGGCGCAGGAGCGCCCGGACTATCTCCTGTCGGACTATAATATCTACACCTACAATATCCTGCTCGTGGATCTGTCGAGCGCATCGGGCGCGGCAAAGTACGATGCCGGACTTGAGGTCAATGCAGGCTACCTGCAGGTCGACATCGAGCCGGTGGACTATGTGCGGGCGAATTTCGGCGTCCGCTATGAGGATGCCACACAGGTCGTGACGCCGATCGATCTGTTCGGTCTGGGTGGCAGCATCCAGAATCTGAGCACCAATCTGAAGAACGACTACTGGCTGCCCTCGGCCACCATCACCTGGAACTTCGCCGAGGACATGCAGCTGCGGCTGGCGGCTTCAAAGACCATCGCCCGTCCCCAGTTCCGCGAACTGGCGCCGCAGCAGTATTTCGACAACGAGTCCGACCGTACCTTCATCGGCAACAACTATCTGACCGACAGCAAGCTGCTCAATCTCGAAGCGCGGTACGAATATTACATGGACCAGGAAGACCGGCTGTCGGTGGCGGGCTTCTTCAAGTCGATCGACAAGCCGATCGAGGCGATCGCCATCCAGCAGGGCCAGACCTTCTTTACGACGTTTGCCAATGCGCCCAAGGCGATGCTCTATGGCGTCGAGCTGGAAGTGCAGAAGAAATTCCCGTTGCAGGGTCTGCTCGATGGCAAGCTGTTCGACAGCCGGGCGCTGGTGGTTTCGAGCAACTATACCTACAGCAAATCGAAGCTGAAGGTCCGCGATGGCGATACCACCATCCCGACCGACACGGCCGGCGTGCCGATCGCCGCGGCGGCCCTGTTCCGGGATGGCGCGCCGCTCACCGGCCAGTCTGACCATATCGTCAATCTTCAGTTCGGCCTTGAAGACGAGGACTCGCTGTCCCAGCAGACGCTGATGCTGACATACGCCAGCAAGCGGGTGACCAACCGCTTTACCTCCGGCGGGCAGGCCATCGACTTCATGGAAGAACCTGGCTTCCGCCTTGATTTCGTCGCGCGTCAGGGCTTCGCCTGGCGGGGGGTCGATTTCGAGCTGAAGCTGGAGGCTCGCAATCTGACGAACGAGAATTACGAGGAATACCAGACGTTCAATGGCAGCCGGGTTGATCGTAATACGTACGACCTTGGCCGCTCCTTCAAGATCGGTCTCAGCGCGACGTTCTGAGCGTCGTCACGACTCATCAAGGCGAGCGCCCCGTCGTGACCATCGCGACGGGGCGTTCGGCGTTCATGGGATGACGCTGGTCGTGGCGCCCGGTCGCCGTGGCGGCTGCCTCAGCCGACTGCCCAGGGGCGCTCGCGGAACCACTTGGTGATGACGTACTTCACACCGGCGCGGACCTTCATGCCGTGGTGCAAGGTGTCGGGGTTGGGTCGGCCGTCGCGCATGTTGCTCCAGCATAGCAGCTTGCCGGCTTCCGGCTGGACGATCTTGTCGATCATCTTGAAGCGCGTGGCTCCCCCGGCGGTCGGCTGGTTGAGATAGATCATCGCCGTCCAGGTGCGCTGCCCGGTGAGGCCGCAGAATCGTTGATAGTCCGGGCCATCGGGTTCGAAGTAGTCGGTGTGCAGCTTGAACTCCTGACCTGCGGCATAGCGCTGGCCCTGCATGGGCTCGCCGAGGCCCACGTCCTGTCCCAGGTAATCGGCGATGCGCGCGTCCAGCGTTCTGATCAGCGGGTGGCGGGTGTCGAAGTCGCAGGTTTCGCTGGTCCGGAAGGCATAGTCGCCGATGTCATCGGCGATCTGCGAGGGGCGCCGATTGGCGTCGATCATCGCGATGACGGCGGCGCACTCCTCGGCTGACAGGAAATCGCGCCGGATGTAGAGGTCGAGCTTGCGGGAGGGAATGCGCTGAGCGCCTTCGAAGGCCATGGTCACGTACCTCGTCAGGGCTGGCGTGGCTGGGGGGTGGCAATGGAGATGCGGTCCGGGAGGGTGACACGCGAGCCGGGGCAGTAGCTGATCTCCTGCACCACGGCCGCGCCGTTGCGCTCCATGGTGCTGAGGATGGTGATGCAGGGGTCGCCAACGGCGATGTCGAGTGCCTGCGCGATGTCGTCCGGTGCCGCTTCCGACGAGATGCGTGTTTCCACCGCGATGTCAGGGGAAATGCGGGACAGATAGGCGCTGGGCATGTCATTGCGCGGGTTCATGCTGCGCACGCCGGGGAAGACGTGGGCGTCAACCCAGGCCCTGGTGTATTGCACCGGCACACTGCTGGCGAGGTGACAGAATGCGACCGTGTAGAGCTGGGCATGGAGCGGCGGCGGGAGCGGAGGCGTCGGATCACCGGCCCGCGCCAGACGTACCGGCGAGTCCAGCCGCAGCATGCAGGAGAAGCCCGCCTGGGTGATGACATCCTCGATGGGCAGCAAGCGGACATGGCGGGTGTCGGACCATTTGTCGGCGATGATGGGGCCGATGCCATTGAGGCGGTGTATATAGCCTTTTTCGGTCAGGCGGGTGAAAGCGCGATGCACCAGGCCGGTGGAAACGCCAAGTTCGGCCGCGAAGTAGCTGGCGGGGGGGAGTGGCATGCCGACTTTGTGCCGGGGCTGCCTCACCCAGTCGATGATGCGGGCCATGACGGCGTTGACCGTCGTCGCCGACGCGGCGCGCGTATCCTTTCCTGGCAGAACGTAGAGATTCATGGTCACGGCTTATGAAACATCGCAAATCCAGCAGAGTAACCAGAACGACAGATTGATTGCAGCATCATGACAGTTGCTCAATCTTGTGCCAGTTCTGCTTCAGGCCCCAACCTGAGTGGCGAAGTCGCGTATCTGCAGCCGCTCTGTCTGGCCTGGTCTGTGGGGTCGGCCCGCCGCGAGGGTGAAGATGACGATGATTCTGGATATCCGGCAGGATGATCTTTGCGGCGCACCGACGCGCCAGTTGCTGGCGCTCCATCTGGCCGGCATGCATGCCCACTCGCCGCCGGGCAGCGTGTACGCGCTCGACCTGTCCGGGTTGCGCGATCCGGCGGTGACGGTGTGGAGCGCCTGGCAGGAGGCACGCATTGTCGGCATCGGGGCCTTGAAGATGCTTGCGCCGGATCACGGCGAGGTGAAGTCCATGCGCACCCACCCGGATTTTCTGCGTCAGGGCGTCGCGCGCCGGCTGCTGGAGCATATTATCGCGCAGGCGCGGGGCCGTGGCGTGCGGCGGCTCAGTCTGGAGACCGGCAGCGGCGTGGCGTTCGAGCCGGCGCTGGCCCTGTACCGGGCGCGCGGCTTCGCCAGCGGCGCGGCCTTCGGGGACTATGCCGCCAGCACGTTCAACCAGTTCCTCCACCTCGATCTGTGACGCGCACGCCGGTCCGGCCGTGCGCGACCCCTGACGATTTGGCGTGAAACCGCCCGCCGGGCAGGCTAGAGCGGGGCGGCCGGCGCGCTGGTGCGATCCGGCACACGGGATACACGGGTTCGCCATGGCTTCAGGACTGTTCGCCCTGCTCGACGATATCGCGGCCATCGCCAAGCTGGCGGCGGCGTCGCTCGATGATGTGGCCGGTGCCGCCGGCAAGGCCGGCGCCAAGGCGGCGGGCGTGGTGATCGACGACACGGCGGTGACGCCGCGCTACGTCGTCGGCCTGACGCCGGACCGGGAACTGCCGATCATCGCCAAGATCGCGCTGGGGTCGCTGCGCAACAAGCTGCTCGTTCTGTTGCCGGTGGCGCTGCTGCTCAGCGCGCTGGCGCCGTGGGCGATCACGCCGCTGCTGATGCTGGGCGGCGCCTTCCTCTGCTTCGAGGCGGCCGAGAAGATCGTCGAGATCGTGCTGCACCGGGGCGACGCGGACGAGGACGTGGCCGAGATCACCGATCCCCAGATGCTGGAGGCGCGTCAGGTCAGTGGCGCTGTGCGCACCGACTTCATTCTGTCGGCGGAAATCATGGCGATCGCGCTGTCGCAACTGCCGCACATGTCGCTGCCGATGCAGGCGGCGGCGCTGGCGGCGGTCGGTATCGCCATCACCGTGGGTGTCTACGGCACTGTCGCGCTGATCGTGAAGATGGACGACATCGGCCTGCATCTGGCGCGCCGCAGCGGGGTGCTGGCGCAAGCGGTGGGCCGGTTCCTCGTCGCCGCCATGCCCAGGCTGCTGCGGGGCCTGTCGGGCATCGGCACCGCCGCCATGGTCTGGGTCGGCGGTGGCATCATCGTTCACGGGCTGGAGGTGTTCGGCCTGCACACGGTTCCGCACTGGGTCCATGGCGCGGCCTCGGCCGCCGCCCGGGCTGTGCCCGTGGCGGCGGCGGCGGTCGAGTGGGTGGTGGCGGCCGCCGGCTCGGCGGTGGTCGGGCTTCTCATCGGCGGCGTCATCGTTGCCGTGACGCATGCCCTGCCGCGTAGGGCGGCAAAGTCCCATTAAGCCGCGTAAAGAGTGGCCGCGAGGCTTCGAACCCCGGGCGCGCGGCGCTGTGTGTCAGTGCGCCGCCTTGTTTGGTCCGGCGAAACCGAACAGCCAGGCGGCGACCTTGCGCATCTGGATTTCCTCCGCGCCCTCGGTGATGCGGTAGCGGCGGTGATGGCGGTAGATGTGCTCGAACGGCTTGTGGCGGGAGTAGCCGATGCCGCCATGCACCTGCATGGCGCGGTCCGCCGCCTCGCACACCAGCCGGTTTGCCCAGTAGTTGCACATCGACACCTTGTCGGAAAGACGGCTGGCGACTTCCGGTTTGCTCATCCGGTCCATCTCCCAGGCGGTCTTGCGGATCAGCAGCCGCAGCATCTCGATCTGTGTCGACAGCTCGACCAGCGGGAACTGGATCGCCTGGTTGGCCGCCAGCGGCTTGCCGAACGGCTTGCGCTCGCGCGCGTAGGCAATGCTCTCGCGCACGCAGTAGGCGGCGGCGCCCAGCGACGAGGCGGCCTGACGGATGCGGTTTTCGTGGACGAAGTGCTGCGCCAGCGCCAGCCCGTCGTCGGCCTCGCCGAGAATGGCCGAGTCCGGCACCCAGACGTTACTGAAGCGGACGCGCGGATGATCGGTGGGCATGTTGAACGTCCACAGATATTCCATCACCTCGACGCCCGGGTCGTCGGCCGGCACGATGAAGCAGGTGATGCCGCGCGCGTCGCCATCGCGGCCGGAGGTGCGGGCGAACACCATGCAGTGGGTCGCCACATGCATGCCGGTGGTCCACATCTTCTCGCCGTCGATGCGCCAGCCGGCCACGCCGCCGCGGCTTTCCCGCACCGCACGGGTTTCCATGTGGGTGGCGTCGGAGCCATGGTCGGGCTCGGTGAGGCCGAACGGCAGCGCCCGCCGGCCCTCGATCATGCCGGGGATGAACTCGGCGCGCTGTTCGGGCGTGCCGAAGTCGCGGAACATCAGCACCTGCGGGAAGTTGCCAACGATCGAGTGCTCGTTCTGCAGGTCGTTGTGCAGGCCGAGCCCTTTGGCGGCCATATGCTCGCGGATCACCGCCATCCACAGGTTGCCGCCGTCCTTGCCGCCGAACTCGGACGGCAGGGCGAACCGCAGGTGGCCGGCGGCGTCGGCGCGGCGGCGGGCCTCGCCCAGCAGGGCTTCCCACTCGTGGCGGGGCAGGCCACCCCGGTCCCAGTCGGTGCGGGCATGTTCGCGACGATGGTCGAAGAAGCGCTCGTTGTCGTCAGCCGCCTGCAGCGGCGCGATCTGGTCGGCGATGAACTGGTCAAGTTCGGCGAGATAGGCGGTCAGCGCCGCCGGCAGGTCAAAGTCCAATACATCCTCCCACAAATCTATCATCTTGGAATAGTTGATTGATGGCCAATGAAAGGGCGCCATCACCTGCCACTCTACCATGGGCGGCGTGGTCATGGCAGCAGCAAGCGTCCGGCACGGTGGGGGGGGGAGGCGGCTTCATGGACAACAAGCCTCTTGCGCGCGGGGCGCCGGCGGGGCAGCTTGCGCAACAAAATTACCAGGGAGCGCGTCATGACCAAGTCCATCCTGCTTGCCACTCTCATGTTCGGCGCGGCGCTGGCGCCGGCCGCCCAGGCAGAGGTAATTTTAGTGCGCGCCGGCCGGGTTGTGACTGACGCGGCGAAGCCCGCGCTGGGTGCCTCCACCATTGTCGTGCGCGACGGCCGCATCGTGACGGTCGCCGCCGGCGCGCCCGAGGCCGCCGCGGTGGTGAAGGATCTCAAGGCCGACGAGCCGGTGAAGGTTATTGATCTGGGCGGCAAGACCGTGCTGCCCGGCCTGATCGACTCGCACGTTCACCTCTCCGGCGACCCCGGCACGCCGTGGTGGCAGGAGGCGGTGCTGAGTGATGAATACGCGACGGCGGTCGGCACCAAGAACGCGCTGGTGACTGTGCGCGCCGGCTTTACCACCGTGCGTGACGTCGGGTCTGGCCGCAATGTCGGCTTCGCGCTGCGCGACGCGGTACGTGAAGGTGTTATTCACGGGCCGCGCATTCTCGCGTCCGGCCCGGCGATCTCCATCATCGGTGGCCATGGCGACGTGTCGGGCTTCCGCCGCGAGGTGGTGGACGTGCTGTCGGCGAACAACACCTGCACCGGCAAGGACCAGTGCGCGGCCCGCGTCCGCGAGGCCTCGCGCGCCGGCGCCGACGTCATCAAGATCACGGCGACCGGTGGCGTACTGAGCCAGCAGGCGCGCGGTCTCGACAAGCACTTCACCGACGACGAGCTGGGCACCATCATGTCGACGGCCCACGCGCTGGGGCTGCGGGTGGCGGCCCATGCCCACGGTCCGCGTGGCATTGAGGCGGCGGCGAAGGCTGGTGTCGATTCCATCGAACACGGCACCTTCGCCGATGAGGCAGGGCTGAAGGCGATGAAGGCCTCGGGCAGCTACATGGTGCCGACGCTGATGGCCTTCACCGGCCTGAAGGACCGCATCGGCAAGGGTGTTTACACGGCGCAGGTCGAGGCCAAGGCGAAGAAAGCGCTGGCGGAACTCGGCAAGTCGCTGACGGCGGCCAAACGGCTGGGCGTGCCGATTGCTTTCGGCACCGACTCCGGTGTGTTCGAGCACGGCCGCAACGCCGAGGAGCTGCAGATGATGGTGGACTATGGTGGCCTCACCCCGCGCGAGGCTCTGGCATCGGCGACCACGGTGGCCGCCCGCCTGCTGGGCGTTGACGCCGAGACCGGCACGCTGGAACCGGGCAAGGCGGCCGATCTGATCGCGGTGGACGGCGATCCGCTCACCGATGTCCGCAGTCTGCAGCATGTGGCCTTCGTCATGGCCGCCGGCCGTGTCGTGCCGATGCAGTGATGTGATCTGAACAAGGGGGGAATCATGGAGAATTTGGCGTATCCGCTGACTGGCGCGCTGACCTTGATGTGCCTGCTGGTCTATTTCTGGACTGGCATCGTCGTCGCGCGCGCTCGCAGCCGGCTTGGTGTGCGGGCGCCGGCGACCGCCGGCCCAGACGAGTTCAACCGCATCTATCGTGCCCATGTGAACACGCACGAGCAGATCGTGATGTTTCTGCCGGCGGCCTGGCTGTTCGCGCTCACCGTCGGTGATTGCTGGGCGGCGCTGGCGGCGGCGGTGTGGTGTGTCGGTCGCGTGCTGTACGTCATCGGCTATGCCCGCGCGGCGGAGAAGCGGGAGCTGGGCTTCGCTCTTACGGCGTTGCCCATGCTGGTCTGCCTGCTCGGTTCGTTGGGCGTGATTCTCTGGCATTTCATCGCGTGAGGCTTGCGACGGCGCGCCGACAGCGCTGCCAGATTGTGCATCCGGCCGCGTCGGGCGGCCCAACCAGATATCAAAGGGGCAACTCCATGCTGACAATCTCCTCGTCGCTGCGTGCCAGCGTCGCCTTTCTGCCATTGCTGATCGCGGCCTGCGCCAGCGCGCCGGCGACCCCACCGCCGGCGGCCGTCGCTGCCCCCGCCGTGGCACCGCAGCCGGCGCCAGGTGAGCGGCTCAAGGCGCTGTTCGCCAACAGCGATGAGGCCGATCTCAAGCTCTCTCCGCTCAATGCGCTGTTCCGTGGTGACATGCGCTATGCCGATCAGTTCGGCGACTATATCAGCGACGGCTATCTGGCGGCTGTTCGGACCAAGCAGGAGGCCGACCTAAACGGCCTGCTCGCCATTGACCGGGCCGCCCTGTCTCCCACCGACCAGATCGCCTACGACGTTTTCAAGTATCAGACGCAGCAAGCGCTACGCTATTTCACCACTGGCTTGACGACCGTGCAGGCGCATCTGCCGGTTGATCATTTCAACGGCGTCCATGTCTTCTTTCCGGACATCTCCTCCGGCCAGTCCGCGGCGCCCTACAAGACGGTAAAGGACTATGAGAACGGGCTGAGCCGCATTGACGGCTTTGTCACCTTTCTCGACCGGGCGATCGGGCGGATGCGCGAGGGTATGGAGGCCGGCCACGTCCAGCCCAAGATTGTCACCCGCAATGTCATCGGCCAGCTCGACACCTTGTTAAAGATGAAGGCCGAGGACAGCCCGTTCTTCATGCCGATCAAGGCAATGCCGGCTGATATCGGCACCGAGGACAAGGCGCGGCTGACAGCGGCTTACCGGCAGGCCATCGATGGCAAGATCGTGCCGGCCTACCAGCGCCTCAAGACCTTCATGGAAACCGACTATCTCAACGCTTCGCGCGACGTTCCCGGTCTGCTGTCGATGCAGGACGGCCCGCGGCTCTATGCGGCACTGGTCGAGCAGCACACCACCACCAGCCTGACGCCGGAACAGATTCACCAGATCGGTCTTGACGAGGTGGCACGCATCACCAGGGCGATGGAGGCGATCAAGGCCGAGGTCGGCTTCAAGGGTACGCTCAAGCAGTTCTTCGGCTATCTGCGCGAAGACCCCAAGTTCAAGTTCAAGACCAAGGAAGCCCTGATCGCGCGCTACGCCGACATCCAGGCCCGAACGGAAGCCGGCATCCCCAGGCTGTTCAACAAGGTGCCCAAGACGCCGTTCGAGGTGCGCCCGGTGCCAGAATTCATGGAGAAGAACCAGGCCGGCGCCTACTACATGCAGGGCACGCCAGACGGATCGCGGCCCGGCGTTTTCTATGCCAATACGTACGATCTGCCGTCGCGCACCTCGCCGGGCATGGAGACCTTGTTCCTGCATGAGGCGGAGCCCGGACATCACTTCCAGATCAGCCTGGCGCAGGAAAACACGGCGCTGCCGCCTTTCATGCGTTTCGGCGGCAACACCGCCTATGTCGAGGGCTGGGCGCTGTACGCGGAATCGCTGGGGCCGGAACTGGGACTGTTTACCGACCCCTACCAGCGGTTCGGTCATCTCGACGACGAGATGCTGCGGGCGATGCGGCTGGTGGTGGACACCGGCATTCATGCCAAGGGGTGGTCACGCGATCAGGCCATCCAGTATATGCTGGATACCTCGGCCCAGTCCAAGACCGACGCCACCAATGAAGTGGAGCGTTACATCGCCATGCCGGGCCAGGCACTGGCCTACAAGATCGGCCAGCTCACCATTCGCCGGCTGCGTACCGAGGCCGAGGCGGCACTGGGCGGCAAGTTCGACGTGCGCGCCTTCCACGACCAGGTGCTCGATACCGGCGCCTTGCCGATGAATGTGCTGGAGACGAAGATTCGCGCCTGGATCGCCGCGGAGAAGGCCAAGGCGTAAATCCTGCGCTGTAAATGGCACCGGCGCCGTCGCGAGACGGCGCCGGTTGTCGTTCAGGCGATTATGAAAAGCGGCTAGGCGTTGGGGATGAGCGTGGCGTGGAGGCGGCCTTCGTGCACCCAGCGTGCCGCCCGCCAGTGAAACAGCAGGCGGGCTATCGACTTGGGAAGTGAACCCTGACGTCGAAGTGCACGGAGTGCATCCATGTTGAGACAAGGGTCGTCCTCGTCGAGGATTGCTGGCGCCTCAAGGAAGCGTGAGGCTGGCCAGACGAACGGCTCTGCACCGAGTAGTTTAGCGATCTTCGGTCGTGCAAACATGGTGTTTGAGAAGCACTGGTGCGCCTTGTAATAGATGCCCCACAGGCGTGCGTGCCTACCAACGAACAGTTCGCCAGCGCTGTCGAAGGGATAGCGCGCGAGCTTGGGAAAGGTTGCATCCATCAAACGTAGGTAGAACCGGTAGTTACGTTCATCATGCGGCATTGGCGCCACAGCCTGCCACAACGCCTGGCTGGTGCCGAGGATGAGCGGGGTGGTCTTTTGTGCATATACCTTGGCCGGGTTAGGGCCGGTACGGTTCCGCATCCGGTTTTCGACAATCCATTGCCACGTGCCGGTATCGTTGTCGTCGTGTGCCGCAACAGTGCGATCGAGAAGAGCCAGAAAGTCGTTGCGCATGGCGCCATAGAACGCGGGCTGCATGATCTGCTTGGCAGCCTGCCAATAGGGGTGGTCTTCCGGCAGGAATTCCTCGCGGCGCATTGCGGCGAAGCCCCCGGCCGGCTGATGAACATTGCGCAGGGTATGTGCAGGAATCAGTCCTTCCCAGATGCCGGGCAATCCGCCGAGGAATTGCTGCAACTGACTGATGTAAAGGTAAAGGCTGGGCGTGGCACCCTCATTGGCCCAGACATAGTCGAGATACGCGCGCGTAGAGAAGAAATCGTCCGCCGGGTTCGTGACCGCAAGCTTCAGGCCGGCCGCCGAGGCAACTTTCTTCGCGAGGGAATGGTCCATGTCGAAATTCTGATTGCGATGGGTCATGCCCATGGCGGGCGGATGACGCCCGCTTTCCGCCAGAAGGCCGACAATCAGGCGAGAATCAAAGCCACCAGATACAAGCACGGTGGCATCCGGCACGATGGCGGCGTAATCGGCGAGGTTGCGTCGCAGCGGCTCCAGCACCGCATCAAGGTCAGGCGTCTGGGGCGCGACCTGTGGCCAGTGCCAATAGCGGCGGGGCTCCCAGCGTGGTCGATCAGCATCAATGACGACGGTGGAACCCACGCCAAGTCGTGCCACACCCCGGTTCAGCGTTCGGTCGCCGATAACGTACTGGCAGGCCATCCAGGCGCCCCAGCCGGCAGGATCGGGCGTATATGGAAATGCCTTGGTTTCAGTGGCAAGGCGCAGCGAGTTGGCGTCGATCTGGTAATATAGCGGTTGCAGCCCCAGGAAATCGCCGACCACATAGAGCCGCTTCTCGGCTGCACTCCAGCCGACGGCGGCAAAATAGCCGTCGCAATCCGGCATCATGGTAACAAGATCACGGGCACACGAAAGGCTTGCGATGCGCGCCGGATCAAGAGGAAGGCCCGAGAATGCGATAATGTCGTCGCCCAGCCGTTTCAGGCCCGGCCCGATGCCGGCGCGGACCATTGCCGGATCGTCCCGCCGGTGCAGCACACCGATTTGCCCTCGGCCGATTGCTTCAATATCCGTCACCCAGCCGTCGCCCGGGTCTTGAGCACGTAGCATGTCGGCCACGCTGGTGCCGCTGAGATCAAGAGCAATCTTTTGCATCTAACTGGTCCTTAGCGGGGTGGGGGCGGTAGGCGCATTGAACTGGGTAAAGAGTCGCTTTTCATGCAGCCAGCGCGTGGCGCGCCAATGAAGGAGCATCCGTTCGGTGATCACATCACGTGGCCCCTGGCGCAGGACCCGCAGGGCATCCATGTCCAGCAACGGATCGTCTTCGGTCCACAGGGCGTCGGTTGCCATGAAAATGCTCGGGGCGAAGCCCCCGGTCTTGGTGAGGCCAAACAGGCGACCGGCGCTTGGATGGCGTTCGATGAAACGACGCAGGTGCAATTCGATATTGAGTGCGCGGTACAGGAGCGAGCGGTGCGTCGGCGGTGTCAGGGAGTTTCCGTGCATCAGCGGCAGTGAGAGGGCGCGTGCATCCAGGCGCGCCAGAAGACGCCGGACATAAGCGTCGTCGAGCCGCTCAAGGGGGTCGAGCCGGGCCATCTGTTGCCACAGTGTCTGCGTCGCGCCCAGCGACAGCACCTCGCCACGGTTGGGGAAAACGCGGAACGGGTTGATGCCGGGGCGCGCACGCATATGGTTGCAGGCTGCCCACTGCCAGACACCCGCCGCATCGTCGGGCAAGTCGGTGACAGACTGTGCCCAGTCATGGCGCAGGCCGTCCTCCATCGCCGCAACAAAGCCTGGCTTGAACAGCCGTCGCGCTGCCTGCCAGGCGGGCTTGTCGGGTGAACCGATCATCGTATCGGCGAGCGCTGTAAGACCTCGGCCACGCGGGTTGCGCACCGCCTTGAATAGGCCAGCGGGCAGGTTGCCCTCCCAGGTCGGCGTGCCGTCGAGGAATTGCGCCACCTGGGCAATGAACAGGTACAGGCACGGCGTGGTGCCGTCGCTGGCCCACAGATAGTCGAGGAAGGCGGGTGATGAGAAGAAGTCCTCGCCGGGGTGGACGCGGCGGTTCTCCAGCCCCGCCAGTCGGGCCATGCGGCCGGCGATGCGGCCGTCGAGGTCGCCATATTCGTCCGCGTGGGCGACCGTCAGCGTTGGCGGGTGGATGCCGGCGCGCGCCAGCGTGAAGGCGATCAGCCGGGAATCATAGCCGCCCGACATCAGGCACTGCGATTGCGGGAAGTGGCGGGCATAGTCGCGCGCGTTGGCCACCAGCAGGTCGATGACGTCGTCAAGCGCCGGCGGCGCGCCCTCGCCCTCGAAGTGCCAGTAGCGTCGGGCTTCCTGAACGCCGGTCACCGGGTCGATGCTGACTACCTGGCCGCCGTCGACCCGGCGCACCCCCCGGGCCAGGGTGCGGTCGCCGATCAGCTCGCCGCAGCGGATGAAGGCGGCCCAGCCGGCGGCATCGGGCTCGTAGGGGAAAACCTTGGTATCGCTGGCGACCAGGATCGACCCGGCCTCCTGGCGGATGTGCAGCGGCCGCAGGCCCATGGGGTCGGTGATCAGCAGCAGGCGCTGGCGCCGGGCGTCCCAGCCGATGGCGGCGAACGTGCCGTCGGCGGCGCACAGGGCCGCCACCGCCGCGTCCAGGTCCGGCAGCGTGGCCAGCGCCGGCACGTTGAGTGGCCCGCCGGCGATCAGCAGGCAGTCATTGCCCCAGCGGTGCAGGCCCGGGCCGAGCAGGCCCTCATAGCGCCCGGCCGCGCGCGGATGGGCAAGCAACCCCAGTCGCCCGGTGCCGGCCGCGACCGTGGTCGTGGTCCAGTCACCCGGATTCTGCCTGGCAAGAATGTCGTCAATGTCGCCTGCGCCAAAGCAGGCCGCCAGCTTCTGCACCGTATCCCCTCATCGCACGGTCCCCACCCCGTCATTCTAGGCCGCGCCGATGAATGCCGGGTTAAGGGGCCTTGCCTGCCAGAAACTGGCCAAAGGGTTGATAGCGCAGGATTAATACCTTCGCCCGCTTTGTTTCGCGGGCGTTCAGCGCCGCCAGCACGTCGCGTGCCTGGGCCGCCATCAGCGCCTCGAAGCCGTCGCGCGGCGGCAGTTTGCCGGCCCGCTCCAGCAGCGTGCGTACGCGTGGCCAGTTGTCATCGTCGAGACGCGCCAGCGTGAAGGCGAAGAAGGTCGGGAAGGTGGGGCTCGCCGGGTCGCGCCGCAGTGCTTCCTCATAGTGGCGGATGCCCTCGGACTCCCGCGCGCCCAGAAGCGAACCGGCGAGGAAGCCGCCCAGTGTCGCCACCGATTCGCCGTGCCAGCCCCCCAGTGCGGCCCACGCCAGCGCATTGTCGGGTGCTTGCCGCAACGCCTGATCCATCAGCCGGCGGGCTTCGCGGCCGAGTTTGGGGGAATTGCCCAGTTTGGCGAGATAGCCTTTGGCGATTGCCCGCTGCAGCTGCGCCTCATGCTGGCGCGGCTCCTGCTGCAAGGCACGCTCGGCATCGGCGATGGCAGTGCGGATCAGGGCCTCCGCGCGGGCCTTGGTTGGCGCCTCGAAGGCGGCTACCGCCAGCGTCGCCCGTGCCGCCAGCGCCAGCGCGTCCGGCGTGCCCTCGTCGCGGGCGGCGGTGGCCGCCTCGCTGAACCTGCCATCCTCGAACAGCGCGCGCGCGGGACTGGCGGCGGCCGGCGTGACGGCCAGTATCAGGGCGAGCAGGAACGGGGCGGCGTGTGGGTGCGGCATGGCGTGCAGCCTAACCCGGGATCGGCCGGCGTTGAAGGCCCCGCGTCGGGGGGCTCAGGCCGCCAGCGCGCCGGCTACCAGACGCCGGGTCTCCTCGATGCCGTAGAGCGCGATGAACGAACCCATGCGAGGCCCCTGCGCCTGGCCGAACAGGCATTCGTAGAGCGCCTTGAACCAGTCGCGCAGATTGGCCTCGAAGCCGTTCTGCTTGCCGGCCTCGTAGACCTCGTTCTCGATCGCCTTGGCGTCCATGTCCGGGGTGATGCGGCCCAGCCGGTCCAGCAGATCCTCGAATGCCGGCCGCTCGGCCGCCGTCGGCGCGCGCAGCTGGCGCAGCGGCGCCACCCGGTCGCGGTAGTAGGCCAGCGCGTAGCCCACCAGCTTGTCCAGTTCGGGGTGGCTCTCGGGGCTGGTGCCCGGCGCATAGCGGGAGAGGAAACCCCACAGCACCGCGCGGTCGTCGCTGTTGGCGGCGGCCACCAGGTTCAGCAGCAGGCTGAACGACACCGGCAGGTCGACGCTCGGCACCTGGCCGTTGTGGATGTGGTGCACCGGGTTGCCGAGCTTCTCCGCCGCCGCCTGGCCGGGGTAGGCGGCGAGGAACTGGTAATATTCATCGACCGCCTTGGGGATGACGTCGAAATAGAGCCGCTTGGCCTTGCGCGGCGACTGGTACATGTACAGCGCCAGGCTTTCCGGGCTGGCGTAGGTCAGCCATTCCTCGATGGTCAGGCCGTTGCCCTTCGACTTGGAGATCTTCTCGCCCTTCTCGTCGAGGAACAGTTCGTAATTGAAGCCCTCCGGCGGCCGCGCGCCGAGCACGCGGGCGATCTTCGACGACAGGGTGACCGAGTCGATCAGGTCCTTGCCGGCCATCTCGTAGTCGACCTCCAGCGCCACCCAGCGCATCGCCCAGTCGGCCTTCCACTGCAGCTTGCAGTGGCCGCCGGTCACCGGCACGGTCATCCGCTCGCCGTCGTTGGGGTCGATGTAGCTGATGGTGCCAGCCTCGACGTCGCGATCGATGGTCGGCACCTGCAGCACGATGCCGGTCTTCGGGCAGACCGGCAGGAACGGCGAATAGGTTGCCCGCCGCTCGGCGCCGAGCGTTGGCAGGATGACGCCCTTCACCGCGTCATAGTGGGCGAGCACCGCCCGCAGTGTCGCGTCGAAGCGGCCGGACTTGTAGCAGTCGGTGGCCGACAGGAACTCGTACTCGAAGCCGAAGGTGTCGAGGAAGGCGCGCAGCCGGGCATTGTTGTGCTGGCCGAAACTGGGGTGAGTACCGAACGGGTCGGGCACCTGGGTCAGCGGCTTGCCCAGATGCTCGGCCACCATCTCCTTGTTGGGGATATTGTCCGGCACCTTGCGCAGGCCGTCCATGTCGTCGGAGAAGCAGAACAGCCTGGTCGGCAGGTCGGAGAGCAGGCTGAAGGCCTGACGGACCATGGTGGTGCGGGCGACCTCGCCGAAGGTGCCGATGTGCGGCAGGCCCGACGGGCCATAGCCGGTCTCGAACAGCACATAGCCTTTGGCCGGCGGCGCGTCCTTGAAACGCTCCACCAGCTTGCGGGCTTCCTCGAACACCCAGGCCTTGTTGTCGGCCGCGGCGGCCTTGAGATCACTCATCTACTGTCCAGACGGGTTGTGAACATATGTGGAGATGGTCATTAGTAGCGCCGCCATGTCCGATCAACCCGCCCTGTCGTCGAACCCGCCGCCGCCGCCACTGCGTTACCCAACGCTGGCGGCCGGCCATGGCGGCATCTGGGTGGCGGAAAGCTCGGGCAGCGTCCACACCGTGACGCGCGGCCAGGCGATCCGGCTGGCCGCCGACACCCCGGTGATCCTGATCAACGCGCCGCTGGTCGCCTCGCGGCTGGGCTACCCCGAGCTGTCGGGGCTCGACCTGCTGGAGCTGTTCGCCTTCGTCCGCCCGGCGCGCTTCTGCGTGCCGACGGCGCGTGGGCTGGCCCGCGCGCTGGCGCTGGAGGCGCCGGCGACGCTGGAGGAGGAGGCGCTGTTCCTGCGCCGGGCGGCCGAGGCGCTGCTGGCCGAGATCGCCGACCCGCTGTGGCCGTTTCGCGTCGGCGCCTATGGCGCGGCCCAGTCGCTACTGCGGCTGAAATGGCCGTGGGGGCCGGATGTCGCCGCCCGCGTCGCCCAGCCGCGCCACGCCGACCGGCCGCTGTTCCTCAGCCTGGCGGAGTGGGAGGACATGCCGCCGCGCGCCGCCCCCCACGATATTGTCCTTAACGGTGATGCGGTTGCCACGCGCCTCGCCCATCTGGTGGGTGCGCGGGCCGAGGCCCGGCCGCAGCAGCGCGATTTCGCCCGCGCGGCGGCGCATGCCTTCCAGCCGCGCGAGATGCAGGCGGCGCCCAACGTGGCGCTGGTGGAGGCCGGCACCGGCACCGGCAAGACGCTGGGCTATCTGGCGCCGGCCAGCCTGTGGGCCGAACAGGCCGGCGGCACTGTCTGGGTGTCAACCTTCACCAAGGCGCTGCAGCGCCAGCTCGATGGCGAGCTGGCCAGGCTTTACCCCGACCCGGCGGTGCGTGCCCGCCGCACGGTCATCCGCAAGGGGCGGGAGAACTACCTCTGCCTGCTGAACCTGGAGGACGCGGTGCAGGGCGCCTTCACCGGCCGGGCCGCCATCCTGGCGCAGCTGACCGCCCGTTGGGCCCGCTATACCCGCGATGGCGACATGATCGGCGGCGACTTCCCCGGCTGGCTGGCCTCGCTGTTCGGCAATGGCCGGCTGGCGGCGCTCACCGACCGGCGTGGCGAGTGCGTCTTCGCCGGCTGCCCGCACTACCGCCGCTGCTTCATCGAGCGGGCGGCGCGCAAGGCGGCGCGCGCCGACATCGTCGTCGCCAACCACGCGCTGGTGATGGTCAACGCCGCGCGCGGCCGCGCCGAGGGCGGTGTGATGAGCCGCATCGTCTTCGACGAGGGGCATCACCTGTTCGATGCCGCCGATTCCACCTTCGCCGCCCATCTCAGCGGTGCCGAGGCCATCGAGCTGCGCCGCTGGCTGCTGGGGCCGGAAGGCGGCCGCAGCCGGGGCCGACGGCGTGGCCTGGAGGCGCGGCTGGCCGAGCTGGTGCTGCACGACGATAGCAGCGCCACCCAGCTCGCGCTGCTGCTGCGGGTGGCGCGCGACCTGCCGTCCGACGGCTGGCTGGCCCGCGTCGCCGACGGGGCGGGCGACGGGCCGATCGAGCAATTGCTCGGCGCGGTGCGGGCGCAGGTGCTGGCGCGCGCCGAGATGAGCGAGTCCGGTTACGGACTGGAGACAGAGATCGCCAATCTGGCGCCACAGGTGGTGGAAACCGGGCTGGCGGCGCAGGACATGCTGGAAGCGCTGGTCGCCCCGATGGCGGCGCTGGAGCAGCGGCTGGCGGTGCTGATCGAGGACCGGCCGGACTGGCTGGATTCCGCGCTGCGCACCCGGCTGGAGGGCGCCGCTTCCGGGCTCAAGTATCGCCGGCAGACGGTGATGGCCTGGATCGGCCTGCTCGGCCGGCTGGGCGGTGTCGCCAATCCCGATTTCGTCGACTGGATGGCGCTCGACCGCGCCGAGGGCCGCGAGTTCGATGTCGGTCTGCATCGCCACTGGCTGGACCCGACCCGGCCGTTCGCCTCGCTGGTGCTGGAGCCGGCGCACGGCGTGGTGGTGACCTCGGCCACCCTGCGCGACCGTGGCGCCGACCCTGGCGACTGGAGCCGAGCCGAGCACCGCACCGGCGCCAACCACTTGCCGCTGCCGGCCCGCCGCTTCGCCGCCGCCTCGCCGTTCGATTATGCCAATGCCGCCCGGGTGTTCGTCGTCACCGACGTCAAGCGCGGCGACATCGGCCAGCTCGCCGGTGCTTACAAGGCGCTGATCCGCGCCACCGGCGGTGGCGCGCTGGGGTTGTTCACGGCGATTGCCCGGCTCAAGGCGGTCCATGCCCGCATCGCCGGGCCATTGGCGGAGGAGGGTCTGCCGCTGCTGGCCCAGCATGTCGACCCCATCGACACCGGCACGCTGGTCGATATGTTCCGGGCCGATGCCCATGCCAGCCTGCTCGGCACCGATGCCCTGCGCGATGGCGTCGACGTGCCGGGCCATTCGCTGCGGCTGGTGGTGCTGGAAGGCGTGCCGTGGCCGCGCCCGACCATCCTGCACGCCGCCCGGCGGGCGGCCTTTGGTGGCGCCGCCTACGACGATCTGGTCACCCGCGCCCGGCTTGCCCAGGCGTTTGGCCGGCTGATCCGCACCGCACGAGACCGCGGCGTGTTCGTGCTGCTGGGCGCGGCGGTGCCCTCTCGGCTGCTGTCGGCCTTTCCGCCCGACGTGCCGATTGCACGGGTCGGCCTCGCCGAGGCGGTGGCGGCGACCCGCGACTTTCTGGCGCCCTTGCCGCACGTGGAGGCGCCGCTTACTGTATCGGACGATCTTTAACCCCGACCCAACATCCTGAAAGGGCACCCGCGCGCCATGACCGGCCAGCCGATTTCCATGCATACCGCCTTGATCTACCTGATGATTGTCGTTGCCGGCTCCGACCGGTCAATGTCCGACAACGAGCTGAAGCGGATCGGCCGGCTGGTGCAGGATCTGCCGGTGTTCGCTGGCTTCAACATCGAGCATCTCATCCCCACCGCCCGCGACTGCGGCTCCATCCTCGACGCCGAGGAAGGGCTGACAACGGTGCTCGGCATCATCCGCGAGTCCGTGCCGGAAGAGGCCTGCGAGACCGCCTATTGCCTGGCCTGCGACGTGGCGGCGGCGGATGACCATCTGGGACGCTTCGAGCGCTCGATCCTCGATACCGTGCGCGCCACGCTGGGCATCGAGCGGCTGGCCGCCTCGGCGATCGAACGGGCGGCGGCCGCGCGCTGGTGGCGGCCGGCGCGCTGAGGTCGGTCACCAGATTTTGCCTTGGACCTGCGGTCCTGCCGGTATAAGCCGGTTACAAAGAGCCTGGGGAAAGACGCCTCGTGAAGACGCTGACGCTGCTGCGCCACGCCAAGTCCAGCTGGGATGACCCGCACCAACGGGATTTCGACCGTGTGCTCAACGACCGTGGTCGCCGCGCCGCGCCGCGCATTGGTCACTATCTGCGGGCCGAGGGCGCGCAGTTCGATGCCGTGATCTGTTCTCCCGCCGCCCGTACCCGCGAGACGCTGGCGCTGGTGGCCGAGGGCTATGGCGCGCCGCTTGAGGCGCAGTTCGACGAGCGCATCTACATGGCCTCGCACGACACACTGCTCGATCTGGTACACGAACTGCCGGACAGCGTGCGGTCGGTGCTGCTGGTCGGGCACAACCCCGGTTTCGAGGATCTGGCGCTCCATCTGGTAGGCAGCGGGCCGGAAAAGCTGCGCTCGGGGCTGGCGGCCAAATTCCCCACCGGCACGCTGGCGGAGATCGGCTTTGATGTGGACCAGTGGTCGGGCGTGAAGGCCAGGACCGGCCGTCTGCTGCGCTACGTGCGGCCCAAGCACCTCGACGCCGACCTCGACGGCGACTGAACCACACCGGCCGACAAGGAAGGCAGACCATGAGCATCAGCGCCATCGCCCTGCCCCGCATCCTGCGCGTCGGCGCCGGCGCCTCCCGCCAGGCCGGCGAGGTGCTGGCCATGCTCGGGCTGTCGCGGCCGCTGGTGGTGACCGACGGCTTTCTGGTCGCCCAGGGCTGGGTCTCGCGCCTGGTCGATGATCTCGCCGCCACCGGTATCCAGGCGCGGGTGTTCGCCGACACCGTGCCCGATCCCACCATCGCCTCCATCGAGGCCGGGCTTGCCTGTCTAGAGGCCGGCGACCATGACTGCGTGATCGGCTTCGGCGGCGGCAGCCCGCTCGACAGCGCCAAGGCCATCGCCGTGCTGGGCCGGCTGGGTGGCTCCATGGCCGACTACAAGGTGCCGCATGTGCAGGACCAGCCGGGCCTGCCAATCATCGCCATCCCCACCACCGCTGGCACCGGCTCCGAGGCGACCCGCTTCACCATCATCACCAACGGCGACACTGACGAGAAGATGCTCTGCCCGGGGCTGGCCTATCTGCCGGTGGCAGCGCTGGTCGATTATGAGCTGACGCTGACCAAGCCGCGCCGGCTGACCGCCGACACCGGCATCGATTCGCTGACCCACGCCATCGAGGCCTATGTCTCGCGCCGGGCCAATCCGTTCAGCGACACCATGGCGCTGGCGGCAATGCGGGCGATCGCGCCGAATATCCGCCGGGTCTGCGCCGACCCGCAGGACCGTCCGGCGCGCTCCGCGATGATGCTGGGGGCGACCCAGGCCGGCATCGCCTTCTCCAACAGTTCGGTGGCGCTGGTACATGGCATGAGCCGGCCGATCGGCGCCCACTTCCATGTGCCGCACGGCCTGTCCAACGCCATGCTGCTGCCCGCCGTCACCGCCTGGTCGGCGCCGTCGGCACCCGCCCGCTACGCCGATTGCGCCCGTGCCATGGGGATCGCCGGCGACGACGAGGGAGACCAGGCCGCCGTCGCCCGGCTCATCGAGGAGCTGGCGGCGCTCAACCGCGATCTCGACGTGCCGACGCCGCCGGTGTTTGGCATCGAGCGCGCCCGTTGGGAGGCATTGCTGCCCTTGATGTGCGAGCAGGCGCTGGCCTCGGGGTCGCCGGCCAATAATCCGCGCGTGCCGACGATCGACGAGATGCGCGCCCTCTATGCCCTGGCCTGGGATGGACGCTGCTGAACATCCGGACCCGCGGTCTACGACCAACCCTGACACACGCAACAGCTTGGCGATCGCCGGCCGCGGCCCCACCTTTCCGGCGGGGAGGATGACATATGACCGGACAACAGGCCGAAACCTTTGGCGACATCGTCAATCGCCACGGGCGCGAAAGACCGCGGGCTATCGCCCTGCGCTTCGAGGGTCGGGTGACCGATTATGCGATGCTCGATCGCCATACCAACCGGGTCGCCAATGCGCTGCTCGACATGGGGCTGAAGCCCGGCGACCGGGTCGCGCATCTGGGCAAGAACAGCGATGCCGCCATCGAACTGATGCTGGGTGCCGCCAAGGCCGGGGTGGTGCTGGTGCCGGTGATCTGGCGACTGGCGCCGGACGAGATCGCCTGGATCCTGCGGGACAGCGGCGCGCGCCACCTGTTCGTCGACGCGGTGTTCGCCGAAACCGCCGGCAAGCTTGCAGACGGGCTTGATTCCGTGATCATCATGGATTCGGACTCCGCCAATGGCTTTGCCGCCTGGCGCGACGTTGCCTCTGACGCGCCGCCGCCGGTGACGGTGGACGCCGAGGACATCCTGTTGCAGCTTTATACCTCCGGCACCACCGGCAAACCCAAGGGCGCGATGCTGACCCACGCCAACGTCACCCGCTTCCGGCCGCTGGTCGATAGCTCGGGGTTGGAATGGCTGTCGTCGCAGCCCGGCGAGACGGCGATGCTGGCCATGCCGTTCGCCCACATCGCCGGTGTCGGCACGGCGCTGCTCAATGTCTATGGCGCGCAGGAGAACATCGTGCTGCGCGAGTTCGACCCCGGCGCGGTGCTGGAGGCGATCGAGACCCACCGGCTGAAGCGGCTGTTCCTGGTGCCGGCGGCGCTGCAGATCCTGCTCGGCCATCCGCGCGCCAAGCAGACGGATTTCTCCAGCCTGCGCTACTTCTCCTATGGCGCCAGCCCGATTCCGCTGGAGCTGCTGAAGGCCGGCATTGCCGTGCTGGGCTGCGAGTTCATGCAGGTCTACGGCATGACCGAGACCTGGGGGCCGGTGACGGCGCTGGCGCCGGAAGATCACCGGCCGGAACGCGTCCACGTCATGACATCGGCCGGCAAGGCGATGCCGGGGGTGGAGCTGAAGGTCGTCGACGAGGAAGGGCGCACGCTGCCGCCCAACACCGTCGGCGAGGTGATGGTGCGTGGGCCGATGGTGATGAAGGGCTACTGGAACCGGCCGGAGGAGACCGCCAGGGCAATCGACGCCGACGGCTGGCTGCGCACCGGCGACGCCGGCCTGCTGGACGAGGAAGGCTATCTGTTCATCCAGGACCGCATCAAGGACATGATCATCTCAGGTGGCGAGAACGTCTATCCGGCGGAGGTGGAGAGCGCCATCTACGGCCACCCCGACGTGGCGGACGTGGCGGTGATCGGCGTGCCGGACGCCAAATGGGGCGAGGCGGTCAAGGCGATCGTCGTGCCGCGGCCCGGGGTGTCGCCGGACCCGGCGAGCATCATCGCCCACGCCCGCGATCGCATCGCCCACTTCAAGTGCCCCAAGAGCGTCGACTTCATCGACGCGCTGCCGCGCAACCCGTCGGGCAAGATATTGCGCCGGACCCTGCGTGAGCCCTATTGGGCCGGTCAGTCGCGCAACGTCAACTGACACGCGCGCGGCAGGCTGACGGGCGGGGTTCAGCTCCGCCCGAGCAGCATCCGGGCGATAATGTCGCGCTGGATTTCGTTGGAGCCGGCATAGATGCTGGCCGCCCGGTCGTTGAGGTAGCGCGGCATGGCGACGGCCACATGGTCGGGCGCTGCGTCGAGCACGGTCGGGAAGGCTGCTGGGCCGGCGATCAGCAGCGCCAGTTCGTCGAGCCGCTGGGAAATCTCGGTGCCGAGGATCTTCAGCATCGACGGCAGCAGCGCGGCATCGCCGGCGCGGCCGCCCACCAGGGCCTGCAGTTCCTGCGATTGCAGTGCGTCGACCTCGGCGGCAAGCCGGCCGAGCCCGAGCGCGATGTCGGGGTCGCTGGTCAGTCCCTCGTCGTGAGCGGCGGCGCGCAGCTGGTTGAGCGTCACCCGCAGCGCCGGCGCGTAGCGGCCGCCGCGCTCGAAGGCCAGCAGATATTTCGCCACCGACCAGCCGTCGTTTTCCGCCCCCAGCCGGTTGGCCTGCGGTACTCGCACGTCGTCGAAGAACACCTGGTTGAGTTCATGGTCGCCGGCCAACGTGATGATCGGCTTCACGGTAATGCCGGGGCTTGCCATGTCGAGCAGCAGGAACGTGATGCCCGACTGCGGCTTGCCGTGGCTGCCGGTGCGCACCAGGCAGAACATGCGGTTGGCGTGGTGGGCGTGGGTGGTCCAGATCTTCGAGCCGTTGAGCACATAATCCGTGCCGTCGGGCACGGCCCGCAGGCCGAGGTTGGCAAGATCCGAGCCGGCGCCGGGCTCGGAGAAGCCCTGGCACCAGTAATCCTCGCCGGAGAGAATGCGCGGGAGGTAGAAGTTCTTCTGGGCGTCGCTGCCATAGTGCATGATCACCGGCGCCACCATCTTCAGGCCCATCGGCGCCAGCGACGGCGCATTGGCGCGGGCACATTCGGCGGCGAAGATGTACCGCTGCACTTCGGTCCAGCCGGTGCCGCCATGGGCCACCGGCCAGTCCGGCGCCACCCAGCCGCGCGTGTGCAGGATGCGCTGCCAGGCCAGCGAGATGTCCGGCTCGTGGAACACGCTGCGGGCCCGCCGGCCGGCGCGCCGCAACTCGGGCGTCAGGGCGGTGGCGAGGAAGGTGCGAACCTCGTCGCGGAAGCGACGGTCGTCGGCGGAGAGAAAAATATCCATGGCGGCCGGAATCGCGTGTCCGGCGCCTCTCTTGCAAGCTGGCGGACGTTACAGGGGGGACTCAGCGGGCGCCGACGAAGCCAAGACCGGCGGCGGCCTGGATCGCCTGCGCGCGGCCCGTGGCGCCGAGCTTGGCCGAGGCATTGCGCAGGTGAAAGCGCACCGTCGAGATCGATAGCGACAGGATGATGCCGATCTCGCCGTCGGTCTTGCCGGCGGCCGCCCAGCGCAGGCACTGCACCTCGCGCCGGGTGAGTGCGGCAGGCGCCGCGGCGTTGCGTGGCCGCCCGGCGGCCTCGGCGTGGCTGGCGATCAGCCGCAGGGCGAGCGCGTGGAGGTGCTCGGCCTGGTTCGTGAACACGTGGGCGATATCCATCGTGGTGGGGGAGGCCCATACCATCGTGCCAATGATGCCGCGTGGCAGATGCACCGGCGTGATGATGGCGGCGGTGATGCCGCTGAGCCGTGTCACCTGCGTGCAGTCGAAGTCATCGAGCAGCCGGGTCGCCCGCCAGCTGTGCAGCCGGCCATCGGCGAAATAGAAGGGCTCGGCGATCATCCGCGCGGCATTGAGGAACGGGGAGTCCAGTGCCAGCCGGCGGTTGCGCCAGTACTGGTCGAACGGACCGAACCAGCGGAAACTGGTTTCGGCGTAAGGGCGGCCGTCGGCGTCGCACATCGGCTCCGGGTCGCCCAGATCGCTCTGGGCGGCAATGTACGGCAAGCCGTTGGCCTCCCCGGCGGCCTTCACCGCTTCGACGAACCGGGCGGTCTGCTCCCACAGCGCCCGCCGTTCCGCATCCATTCCCATCTTCTCCCTTTACTACCCTGATACGGCTATCAGGTTGATAGTACTCCGCCGCAACGCGATCCTGCCAGCCTTGAAGCCGGCTACACCCATCGCATTACAAAGTGCCAACACAATCAATGGGGTCCGGCGGGGGGGAGTTCAGATTCATGGATTATCGTTCGATTCTTTGGGCAGGTGCGGCTGTTTGCGCCCTGACAACATCCGTTCTGGCGCCGGCGGCGCTGGCCCAGACTGCTGGGGGGCAGGCCGCGGCAGCGTCTTCCGGCGGTGAAGATTACACCATGCTGCAGGACATCATCGTCACCGCGCAGCGGCGCGCCGAATCGATCAACGATGTCGGCATGGCGATCCAGGCCTTCGATTCCGATAAGCTGACCGCGATGCGGGTCAATACGGTGTCTGACATCACCACCGTGGTACCGAGCTTCACGGTGTCCCAAAGCTATCAGGGCGTCCCCACCTATACGATGCGCGGCATCGGCTTCAACACCATCAATCTGTCCGCCACGTCGACCGTTGGCACCTACGTCGATGAAGTGGCCTACGCCTACCCGATCATGAATACCGGCCCGGTGATGGATCTTGAGCGCGTCGAGGTGCTGAAGGGCCCCCAGGGCACGCTCTATGGCCGCAATACCACGGCGGGCCTGATCAACTTCGTCACCGCAAAGCCGACCGACGAGTTCAAGGCCGCGCTGAACGCCGACCTGGGCAACTATCAGACCTACAACATCGGCGGCTACATCTCCGGCCCGCTGACCGAGGGCGTGCAGGCACGTCTGGCCTTCCGTAGCGAGAACAGCGACAAGGGCTGGCAGAAGTCCAACAGCCGTGACGAGCGTCTGGGCAAGGTGGAGAAATACGGCCTGCGCGGCGCGCTGGCGGTGCAGCCGGCGGAAGGCACCAACATCGACCTGTCGGTGACCTGGTGGCGCAACAACTCGGACACCGTCGCCGGCCAGGGCATCGGCTTCACCCCCGCCACCGCCAGCAGCCCGTTCAACGCGCCGGGTCTGGTGGACTACATCGCCAACAACCAGCCGACCAAGGCCAGCCAGGCCGACTGGGCACCCTATGCCCAGCGGGCGACGGACATCGGTATCGGCGAAGGCCTGGATGGCCGGCTGAACGAGGGCAACCGCTTCCTTGGCCTGAAATTGCGACTGGACCAGGACATCACCGACAACATCAAGCTGGTATCGCTGACCAGTTACAATGACTTCAAGCGCGACGCCCTGTTCGACTGGAGTGGCGCCCCTTATGAAATTCTGGTCCAGAACGGGGTGGGGCGCATCAAGTCCTTCGCCGAGGATCTGCATATCGAAGGCGTGTCCGGGCCAGTGAACTGGCTGGTGGGCGGCTATTACGCGCGGGACAAGATTCTCGACAGCAACCGCACCCTGCTTGGCCAGAATGCCAACGTCGGGCTGATCCGTTACTATGGTGCCACGCTGGCGGCGACCCCGTTCAACAGCGGCGGCTACACGCTGGAGCAGATCAGCCAGGCATTCCGCACCTATATCGATGAAGCGAACATGAAGACCACGACGTGGAGCCTGTTCGCCAACGCCGACTGGGAACTCAACGACCAGTTCAAGCTGACCGGCGGTATCCGCTACACCGAGGACAAGCAGCGTTACAGCGGCTGCTCGCGCGACCACAACGGGTCGATGCTGCCCAACGTCAATGTTGTCAACCGCTACCTGTTCCTGACCGCCTATGGCGTACTTGCCGACCCGATCAGCGAGAACCAGTGCAATACGTTCGATGCCGATGCAGGTGCCTTCGGCCGGGTCCGCTCGGTGCTCGACGAGAACAATGTCTCCTGGCGGGTGGCGCTGGACTGGAAGCCGAGCCCGGACTTCCTCGGCTACGCCTCGGTGTCGCGCGGCGCGAAATCGGGCACCACGCCCGTCAACGCGGCCAGCATGGCGCAGCAGAACGGGCCGGTGAAGCAGGAGCTGCTGACGGCCTACGAGATCGGCCTCAAATCGACGGTGGAAGCACTGCGGATGCAGGCTAACGTGGCGCTGTTCTATTATGACTACAAGGACAAGCAGATCAGCACCTACTTCGCGGACCCGATCTACACCGCGCTGTCGCGGCTGGACAATATTCCGAAGTCGGAGGCCTATGGTCTGGATGTCGATGTTACGGTCCGACCGGTCCGGTCGCTGACGCTCAGCGCCACCGCCTTGTGGCTGCACACCGAGGTGACGGAATATTTCGGCACCACGGCGGCGGGCGTGGAGAATGTCGATTTCTCCGGCACGCCGTTCATCTACAGCCCGAAGTTCCAGGGCAGCCTGTCGGCAATGTATGACCAGCCGCTCAATGACTCCATCGCGTTGCAGGTCGTGCTCAACGGTCGCTACCAGAGCAAGAGCAACACGATCTTCGAGGACATCGACCTCTACAAGATCAAGGGCTACGGCATGGTCAACGGCAGCATCGGCGTGCATGCGCTCGACGATCGCTGGACCGCCTCGCTGTGGGCGCGCAACCTCTTCAACACCTACGCGTGGACGGCGGTGGCCAGCAACGCCAACGTGGTGGTGCGCTTCCCGAGCCAGCCGCGCACCTTCGGTGTGTCGTTCGGCGTAAAGTTCTGACGATCCGCGAGAGGGGTGGCCCCTCTCGCCTGTCACACGCGCGGGCGGACCGGCCGGGGCCGGTCCGCCCGTTTGCCGTTCAGGCCGCCGCGTCAGGCAGCGCGCACCTCGGCGATGAAGGCGGAGACCGCGCTTTGCAGATCGTCGGCGCGCTGCATGACGCTGGCGGCGGAGCTGCGCACCGTTTCGGCGACCGTGCGGCTGGTCTCGACGATCTCGTTGACGCCAACGATATTGCTCGACACCAGCGTGGTGCCGGCCGACACCTGCTGCGCGCTGGAGGCGATTTCCGCCGTCGCCGCGCCCTGCTGCTCCACCGCCGCCGCGACGGTGGTGGTGATCTTGTCGAACTGGGCGATGGTGCCGGCGATGGCCTGGATCGAGGCGATCGAGCTGCCGACGCGCGCCTTGATGGCCTCCACCTGACCGGTGATCTCGACCGTCGCGTTGGCGGTCTGGGTGGCAAGGCTCTTCACTTCCGAGGCGACGACCGCGAAGCCCTTGCCAGCTTCGCCCGCGCGGGCCGCCTCGATGGTGGCGTTGAGCGCCAGCAGGTTGGTCTGCTCGGCGATCGCCTGGATCATGCCGACGATTTCGTCGATGCGGCCGGCGACGTTCGACAGCGCCTCGACCTCCTGATTGCTGTGCTCGGCCTGGGCCACCGCCTCGCCGGCGGCAGTGGCGGATACCTGCATCTGGCGGCTGATCTCGCGGATCGAGGCTTCCAGTTCCTCCGCCGCCGTGGCGACGCTCTGGACACTGGCGGCGGCCTCCTCCGATGCGCTGGCGACGGTGGCGGTGCGGCGGCTGCTTTCGTGCACGTTGTCGCCCAGTGTCGTCGCCAGGCCCAGCATCTCCTGCGCTGACTGCTGGACCGTCGTCACCATCGCGCCCACCGCGGCCTCGAACTGGTTGGCCAGCGCATGCATCTGTGCCCGCCGCTCGGCCTCGGCGGCCTGACGCATCTGCGCCTCACGCTCCCGGGCGGCTTCCTCCTGGCGGCGCTGCTGCTCGGCGTGCTCGCGCTCGCGCCGCTCGTTCTGCTGCCGGGCGGCCTCGTTCTCGGCGCGCAACGCCTCGGCGGCCTGCAGGTTGTCCCGCAGCACCAGGGCGGCGCGGCCGAGGTCGCCCAGCTCGTCATGGCGGCGGGCGGCAGGCACGTCGACGGCGAGATCGCCCCGGGACAGGCCGACGATGGACGTCTTGATGGAGGTGAGCGGACGCACGATGCTGCGCACCACCAGCCAGATCACCGCCGACAGGGCGGCAACGAAGGCGGCCGCCAGCAGCAGGGTCTGGGTCAGCGCCTGGCGATACTGGGCGGCGAGGTCGTCGACATAGACGCCGGTGCCAATGATCCACCCCCAGCCGGGCACGGCCTTGACCATGCTCATCTTGTCCACCGGCTCGCTGCTGCCGGTGCGCGGCCATGCATAATGCACGATGCCCGAGCCGCTTTTCCTGACGATGTCGACCATCTCGACGAACAGGGCGACACCGTTGGGATCCTTCATGTCGCGCACGCTGGTACCGTCGAGTTCCGGCCTGTTGGGGTGCATCACCATGCGTACGTCGTTGTCGATGATGAACAGATACTCGCTGCCGCGATAGCGCACCGTCTTCAGCCGGGCGATCGCGTCGGCTTGTGCCTCGGCTCTGGTCATCCGGCCGTCATCGACGGCTCGCTGATACCCCGCCACCATCGATGTCGCGACATCCAGCAGACTGGCGAGTTCGGTTTCGCGCTGCTCGGTCAGGCGCTCATGGCCCAGGTTGACAGCGGTGACAACGCCCAGCACCAGGCCTGCGGCGACCAGCGGAATCAACAGGAAAGCGCGAAGGCGGACGCTAAGATGTTGTATTTTCATACATACCTGCGGAGTTTCATGATTGTTGCTGCTAGCATTCATGTAAGGGTGTGAATATTCGGTTTAGCTGAAGTATCCCCCGCCGGCGCCGGGCTGGTGGAGAAAATATGGTTCGGCCGCTCGTGGCGCGCCGGTCACCAGCATCGTGGCGTCCTTGCCACGCCGTTCAGGGAATATCCCGCGCCACCGGTCATGTAATCAAAGTGACATCAATCTGACCCGAAGGTGACACTTGTTGTCGTCAAACGACCCCCGACACCAGATTCAGGGGGTTTGACACCGTGATTTTCCGTTCATCGCAGCTCCAGATCGTTGCCGGATTGTTGGCTTCGGTCTCTCTTGCCTCGATTGCCCAGGCCGGCGATCTCGTTGGGACCGTTGTCGACGCCTCGGGCACGCGTGCCTTGCAGGCCGCCAGCGTGCGCTTGGTTGAGCTCGGCCGCGCGGCCACCACGGACCGTGATGGCGTTTACATTTTCGCTGATGTGCCTGCCGGAAACTACACGGTGGAAGTGCGCTATATCGGTGCCACGACGATGACGAGGACCATCGCGGTGCCTGCCACCGGCCGTGCGACCGGTGACTTCGCGCTCACCGGTGTGGGTGCCACCGATATTCTGGTCATCGGTCAGGCGGCCAGCCAGGCCAGCGCGCTGTCGCGCCAGAAGGCGGCCGACGGTGTGACGAGTGTGCTGACCCGCGACGCCATCGGCCAGTTTCCCGATCAGAACGTGGCGGAATCGCTGCGTCGCCTGACGGGTGTCAACATCCTGAACGATCAGGGCGAGGGTCGCTTCGTCTCGGTGCGGGGGCTTGACCCAGAGCTCAACTCCAGCTCGCTCAACGGCGTGCGCCTGCCGGCACCGGAGTCCGATGTGCGGTCGGTGGCGCTGGACGTTATTTCGTCCGATGTCATTGAGTCGATCGAGGTCAAGAAGTCGCTGACCCCGGATATGGACGGCGATACCATCGGCGCGTCCATCGAGATCAACACCACCAGCGCTTTCGATCGCAAGAAGGACTATTATGCGGTGCGCGCCGAAGGCAGCTACAACGATTACGCTGGCACGGTGACACCCAAGGGTAGCTTCGACTTCTCGACCCGGCTGGGCGAGGATTTCGGTGTTGCCGGCGGCATCAGCTATTACAAGCGCAAATTCGAGACCGATAATGTCGAGGCGACCACCTGGTCTACCAGTGAGGATGGCGTCGATTACAACGAAGAGGTTGAATATCGCGATTACGACGTGACACGCGAGCGCTTCAGCGCCGCGCTGTCGTTCGACTGGCGTGCGTCTGACACCACGACCGCCTACATCCGCGGCAACTGGAGCCAGTTCGACGATCAGGAATATCGTCGTCGCACCACCTTCATCTTCGATGGCGAACCCGCCGAGGGGGATGCCGATGGCGCGGTCTTCAGTGACGCGGATGATCGTATCGAGGTCCGCCGTGACATCAAGGACCGCTTCGAGCGCCAGCGCATCCAGTCCGTGGTGCTGGGCAGCAACACCGACACCGGCACCTGGAAGTTCGACTGGTTCGCCAGCTACGCCAAGTCGACGGAGAAGGAGGACTTCTCCATCGATCCGACCCGGTTCCGTGCCCGCTTCGACGAGGACGGCGTGGACATCGCGTGGGACTACAGCAATGCCCGGGTGCCGACCTACACCATCCTGAGCGGCGCCGACGAGGTCAATGATCCCACCAACTATGGCTTCAACCGCACCGAACTGACGACGCTGTCGGACAGTCAGGACCGGGAATGGGCCCTGAAGGCCGATCTGGCGCGCAAGTTCGCCATGGAGGGCGGCGACTTCACGGTCCAGGCTGGTGCCAAGGCGCGCTGGCGCAAGAAGTCATACGACTTCAACATGATCTATTACGGCGACTATGATGGCGATTACACTCTCGCCGATGTGCTCGGCAAGCAGACCTATCGCCTGCTCGACATGGGCCCGGTTGCCAGCAAGACCGGCGCGGCGGAGTTCCTGCTGGCCAACCGGGGCGGCTTCGAGACCGACCAGTATGAGATCGATCTCAATTCCAGCAGCACCGACTACGCGGTGAAGGAAGATGTCGCCGCCGGTTACCTGCTGGGTCGCTGGGACAGCGATACGCTGCGCGTCATCGGCGGTCTGCGCGTCGAGCACACCAAGAACGAGATGAGCGGCAACCTCGTTGCTGACGATGGCGACGATGTGTTCGTGACGCCGGTCAGCTCTGACCGCAGCTACACCGACTGGCTGCCAAGCCTGACCGTGCGCTACCAGCCGCAGCGCGAGCTGGTGTTGCGGGCGGCCGGCTACAAGAGCCTGATGCGGCCGAAGCTCTCGAAGATGGCGCCGCGTTTCACCATCAACGAGGATGAGGAAGCGGAGTTCGGCAATCCCGACCTGAAGCCGTACATCGCGTGGAACCTTGATGCCGGGGTTGAATATTACTTCGCGCCTAACGCCGCGGTGACGTTCGGCGGCTTCTACAAGTCCATCGACAACTTCATCATCGACGGCTTCTTCGAGGCTGACGATGCCCCCTACAACGGTGTCTATCGTGGCACGACCTTCGCCGAGGCGATCATTCCGCTCAACGGCGACAAGGCCGAAGTGGCGGGTATCGAGGCCAGCTACAGCCAGGTCTTCACCATGCTGCCGGCGCCGTTCGACGGTCTGCTGATGCAGGCGAACTACACCTACACCTGGTCGAAGGGTACGCTGTTCGACGGTCGCTCCATCTCGCTGCCGTCCAACTCGCGCAACACCTTCAACCTGGTGCTGGGGTACGAAAAGGGGCCGATCGACCTGCGTGTCGCCGGTACGTATCGCGACAAGTATCTCGATGAGATCGGTGGTTCCGCCGACGAGGATCGCTGGGTCGACAACCACTTCCAGATCGACATCTCGGCGAAGTACAAGCTGACCGACGCCATCCGCCTCTATGCCGAGTGGGTGAACGTCAACAACGCGAAGTACTTCGCCTACCAGAATTACAACGGCCGGCAGCGGTTGCTGCAGTATGAAAAATATGGCCCGACAGTGAAGGTGGGTGCCCGCGTCACCTTCTAGTGCCTGATTGGCTGACGTTCGGGATGGTGGCGTCATCGCCTCGATCCCGAACGTTCAGCCCGTCGGAAAACGCCGCCCGACCCGCAGCTGTTACTCGCGTCGCCGTGTTGCCCCCGGTCCGTGTTGGCCTGGCGGCGCAAGACGGCAACGTGCTTTTCAGGGTCGCGGCGTCCGCCGCATCGCGGTGCGACGTGGTCGCGAGGTGGTGGCCCTTGCGGGTGCCTCGCCGCCCTTTCTTCGCAAGGGCGTCATCTGGAGATGACCATCCTGGCGCCCCGCCGGTGAGCACTCACCAGCGAGACGCACGCTGCGAGCCGAGGCCGACCACCATCGGCGGCGGCCGGCATGCGGAAGTCCGGCGTGGCCGTCGTCGTGGTCGCGCGGCAGGGCCAGGTTGCTGATGGCGTGGTTACTGGTGGTTGTCGCTCGCGCCGAACAGCGCCTCACGCACGATATAGAAAATGGTGTGCTGCTCGATGGTGCCGCGGAACAGCTGGGCGCCGGCGCCGGATGCCCGGACCACCACGTCCTCGCCGCCGTGGGTCTCGGACGACAGCGGAATCAGCGACTGCTGCCGGTAATCGACCGCCCCGGTGTCGGTGGTTGCCGGGTCCGGCCGCTCGGAGGCACTGACGGCGCCGGGGCCGTTGGCGTAGGACAGCGTGGTGTAGGCCTTCTTGTCCTTGGCGAGGACAGGCGTGCCTGGCGTGTGCGCCACCGTGCCGAGAATGGGGTTGCCGCGCCCGGGATAACCGCTGATCGACAGTGTATGGCTGTGATCGGCGGTGGTGATGATCAGCGTGTCGTCGAGGTCGACCAGGCGCAGCGCGGTCGCCACCGCTTCATCGAGCGCCTTGGTGTCGGCAAGGGCGCGGTGGGCGTTTCCGGCGTGATGCGCGTGGTCGATGCGGCCGCCTTCCACCATCAGTACATAACCCTGCGGGTTGCGGGACAGCATGCGGATTGCTGTCTCAACCATCTCCGCCAGTGAGGGCTCACCGGCACCGTCGCGGGCTCGGTCCGCCTCGTATTGCATGTGACTGGGTTCGAACAGGCCGAGCAGGCGGGTATGGCGGTCGGGGTCGACGGCGGCGAACTGATCGCGCTTCCAGACAAACGCGGCCTTCGGATTGGCGCGCTGCCAGACCTGGACCAGGTCGCGACCGTCGCTGCGGCCGCCGGTCTTGTCGGCATATTCGGGGTCTTTCCGGGTTCGGGGCAGGAACGCCGCGCGGCCGCCGCCCAGGATCACATCCAGGCGGGCGCCGACAGGGCCTTCCACCAGCTGCCGGGCGATATCGAGGCAGCCCTCGCGTCGGGCGGCCTCCGGCATGTCCGTGTCGGACTCCCAGTCGCGCTGGGGTGTGTGGGCATAGGTTGCCGCCGGGGTGGCATGAGTAATCCGCGTGGTGGTGACGACACCGGTCGCCCGCCGTCGCTGCTGGGCGATGTCGAACAGCGACGGCAGGGGATGCGCGAGCGCGGCCGGGCAATCCTCGAAAGCGGCTTCCGGTCCGACGCCAAGGGTGCGGCTGCGGGTTTTCACACCGGTCATGATCGCGGTCGCGGTCGACGCCGAGTCGGCCACCTGGGCGTCGTGGGAATAGGTCTTGACCAGTGCGGCATGGTCCAGGCTGTCCATGGCGGTTTCGTAGGATTCACCGTCGCGGCCAAGAGACTGTCCGGCAAAGATGCGTCCTGCGGTCAGGGTGGAGACGCCCATGCCGTCGCCGATGAAGATGATGACATTGCGCGCCCTGGCCGGACGCGGCGTGCTGTTCTTCAGCCGCGTCAGCGCCGCTTCACCCTGCTGGCGATAGCCTTCGCTGCTCCTGTCGGTCTGAGCGTCAGCCCCGGAAGAGAGGGCGAGCAGACAGGCTAGCGGGAGTGACCAGGCACTGACGGCGAGACGGCGTTTCGACATGGGCATCTTCCTTTCATCCATCATCCCCATGCAGCGGATATGTATCCGTTCCATGACAATGGCCGTTGTGGCGTCCGTCGACGGGATTGACAATGGCTGATATTTTGATATTTCGCGAATTATGGAAACTATTTCAGCCATCAACGAATCCGGCTCGACCCGCTGGGCCGTCGAGGCGCTGGGCGCCCTCGCCCATGAAACCCGGCTGGCTGTCTTCCGTCTGCTGGTGCGCGCCGGGCCCAACGGCATGGTGGCGGGTGAGATCGCCGATCACGCTGGCGTGGCGGCCTCCACGATGTCCCACCATCTGGCGACGCTGGAGCGGGCCGGACTTGCCGCCTCCCAGCGCGAAGGCCGGTTGATCCGCTATCGCGCCGACTTTGCCGCCATGCGGCGCCTGCTGGCGTTCCTGGTGCAGGATTGCTGCCAGGGCGCCCCGGAACTCTGCGTCGATCTGACCGGCGCCCTTGTCTGTGCCACTGCCGTGTGAGGACCTTTCATGACCGAGAAGATCTATAACGTCCTGTTTCTGTGTACCGGCAACAGCGCCCGCTCGATCCTGGGGGAGGCGTTGCTGAACAGCATGGGCGCCGGTCGGTTCCGGGCATGGAGCGCCGGCAGCCAGCCCAAGGGTCAGGTCCACCCGATGGCACTGGATGTGTTGCGGGAAGCGGGCCTGCCGGTTGATGGTCTGCGATCCAAAAGCTGGGACGCGGTTGCCGGTCCCGACGCGCCGGTGTTCGATTTCATTTTCACGGTCTGCGACAATGCGGCGGGTGAGACCTGCCCGGTATGGCCGGGCCATCCGATGACTGCCCACTGGGGTATTGAGGATCCGGCGGCGGTAGAGGGCGATGGTCAGCGGCAGGCGTTTCTCACGGCCCTGCGCTACCTGCGCAACCGTATCAATCTCTTCCTCAATCTGCCGCTGGACAGCATCGATCGCATGGCGACCGAGCGCCGGATCAGCGAGATCGGCCGCACGGAAGGGGCCACGGGTGTGGCGACGGGCGATCACTGAGGCGTGCCCGCGCACGATGGTGGACTCCCGGAGACTGCCGCTACCATGTCGACGCGCCGTCGGCGTTTGCTGCCGAAAGAGGATGTATGACCGATACGCCGGAGCATGATGAGGCCGGAGCCTCGCCGCTGGGAGTATTTGAACGCTGGCTCTCGCTCTGGGTGGCGCTGGCGATCGCGGCTGGTATCGGTCTGGGCAACCTGGCGCCGGACCTGATCGCCGGGCTGGCGCGGCTGGAGATTGCCTCCGTCAACCTGGTGGTGGCGGTTCTGATCTGGGCGATGATCTATCCGATGATGGTGGGCGTCGATTTCGCCAGCGTCCGTGACATCGGTCGCCGGCCACGCGGCCTGATCATCACGCTGGTGGTGAACTGGCTCATCAAACCCTTCACCATGGCCGCCATTGCGGTCCTGTTCTTCAATCACCTCTATGCCGGCCTGATGTCGGCCGACGATGCCCGGCAATATGTCGCCGGGCTCATTCTGCTCGGCGCGGCGCCATGCACGGCCATGGTGTTCGTATGGTCCCAGATGACGAAGGGCGACCCCGCTTACACGCTTGTCCAGGTGTCGGTGAATGATCTGGTGATGATCGTTGCCTTCGCGCCGATTGTCGCCCTGCTCCTGGGTGTCACCAGGATCGATGTGCCGTGGGAGACGTTGCTGCTGTCGGTGGTGCTGTATGTCGTGATTCCGCTGGCGGCCGGCGCCTTCACCCGTCGCCGGGTGGTCCGGGCGCACGGCGCGAACGGCGCGGCGGTCGAGGCGTTCACGGCCCGACTCAAGCCATATGCCGTCATTGGCCTGCTAGCGACGGTGGTGCTGCTGTTCGCGTTCCAGGCCGGCACCATCCTGTCCCAGCCACTGCTGATCCTGCTGATCGCCATCCCCATCGTCATCCAGTCCTATGGTATTTTCGCGCTCGCCTATGCAGCGGCCTGGGCCTGGCGGGTGCCGCACAGCATTGCCGCTCCCTGTGCCATGATTGGCACCTCCAACTTCTTCGAACTGGCGGTGGCGGTGGCGATCGGCCTGTTCGGGCTTTCCAGCGGCGCCGCGCTGGCGACCGTGGTCGGCGTGCTGGTGGAGGTGCCGGTCATGCTGTCGCTGGTCGCCTATGCCAATCGCACGCGCTCGCGCTTTCCGGCCTGACGGTCATCCGGTCCTGATGCCCCGGCAAAAGAGACCACTCGGGCGTCATGTCGTGACATCCGGCTGGGGCGATGGCGGATGACCCTGGCCGCCGACTGATCCCTGTCGTCGCTGCTGTCATCGTATCCGCCGGGCGCGCCGTGGTTCATCCGCTTGATTTCACCACCACGCTGGCCTAACAGGCGACATTCGTCGGACTCGGCTTGCCGGGTGGCTCGGCCGGGCGCCTATCCCCCGGATAACTTCTTTCAAACCGCCTACTCCAGACGGCTGTATCCGTGGCTGGCGCGAAAGTGTGTCTGAAATTCAGGTTCGATCGCCCTCATGACCGCAATGAACACGCTTCAGCGCGAATGGCTGAGCAATCCCCGCAATGACATTCTCGCCGGCCTGGTCGTTGCGCTGGCCCTGATACCCGAAGCGATCGGCTTCTCCATCATCGCCGGTGTCGATCCCAAGGTCGGGCTCTACGCGTCTTTCTCGATCACTGTCATCATCGCGCTGGTGGGGGGGGCGTCCGGGCATGATTTCCGCTGCGACCGCCGCCGTGGCCGTGCTGGTGGTGCCATTGGTGCGCGATCATGGCATCGAGTATCTGTTCGCGGCGACGGTGCTGATGGGTGTGATCCAGATTGCCGGCGGTTTCCTCCGGCTCGATCTGCTGATGAAGTTCGTCTCGCGTTCTGTGGTCACGGGATTCGTCAACGCCCTTGCGATCCTGATTTTCCTTGCCCAGCTGCCGCAGCTGGTTGGCGTGACGCCCGTGACATATCTGATGGTCGCCGGCGCGCTTGCCATCATCTACCTGTTTCCGCGTCTGACGCGGGCGGTGCCCTCGCCGCTGGTGGCGATCGTGGTGCTCACCGTGCTCGCCATCTATCTCGACCTCGACGTGAACCGGGTCGGCGACATGGGCGAGCTGCCCGCCACATTGCCGGTGTTCGCACTGCCGCACGTGCCGCTGACGTTTGAGACGCTGCAGATCATCCTGCCCTATTCCTTGACAATGGCGGCGGTCGGTCTGCTGGAATCGCTGCTCACCGCCCAGATCGTCGATGAGCTGACCGACACGCCCTCCGACAAGGAGCGTGAGGTCAAGGGCCAAGGGATCGCCAATCTGCTGACGGGGTTCATGGGCGGCATGGGGGGATGCGCCATGATCGGGCAATCGGTCATCAATGTGAAGTCGGGCGGCCTGACACGACTGTCGACCTTCGTGGCCGGTATTTTCCTGCTGTTCCTCATCGTCGTGCTCGGCCCGCTGGTGGCGAAAATTCCCATGCCGGCGCTGGTGGCGGTGATGATCATGGTTTCGATCGGCACCTTCAGCTGGAGTTCGATCAGGAACCTGCGGGTACATCCCTGGCACAGCAGCGTGGTCATGGTGGCCACCGTCGTCACGGTGGTCTGGACGCACGATCTGGCCAAGGGCGTTCTCGTCGGCGTGCTGCTCTCGGGAATTTTCTTTGCCAGCAAGGTCAGTCGTCTGTTCGCTGTCGTCAGCAGCCTGTCGGACGACGGGCGGTGCCGCACCTATCGCATGACCGGCGAGATATTCTTCGCCTCGTCGGACCAGTTTCATGCGGCCTTCGATTTCCGCGAGGTGATCGAGAAGGTGGTGATCGACGTGCGGGATGCACATTTTTGGGATATTTCCGCTGTTGGCGCGCTTGATAAGGTCATGCTCAAGTTTCGCCGCGAGGGCACCGAGGTGGCGCTGCTTGGCCTCAATGAGGCCAGCGCCACCTTGGTCGACCGGTTTGGTGTTTTTCACAAACCGGGTGCGGATGGGCAGTCCGTCTCGCACTGAAATGTCACGCCCGGGGCGGGGGAGAAGATCATGACGCGATTGCTGGCCTGCATTGATGCCTCGGTCTATGCCACCAGTGTGGTCGACCATGCGGCGTGGGCTGCCCGTCGGCTCGCCGCCGCGGTCGAGGTGCTCCACGTCATTCAGCGCAAGGACGCCGCCGCCGCGCGCAACGACCTCTCGGGTGCGGTGGGGCTCGGCGCCAAGTCGGCGCTCCTTGAGGAGCTGGCGCGTATCGATGAAGCCGAGGGGCGCCTGGCCCAGGAGCGCGGGCGTGCACTGCTGGCCGCGGCCGGGGATCGTCTGATGGCCGCGGGTGTCGCGGACATCATGACCACCCACCGTCATGGCGGCATTGTCGAGACGGTGATCGAGCGTGAGGGCGATGCCGCGCTGGTGGTGATCGGCAAGCGTGGCGCTTCCGCCGATTTCGCGCAGGGGCATCTGGGCAGCAAGGTGGAGCGGGTAGTCCGCCAGAGTGTCCGGCCAGTGCTGGTGGCCTCCCGCACCTTCGTGGAGCCGGCGCAGGTGGTGATAGCCTTCGATGGCGGCCCGAGCGCGCGCAAGTCGGTGGCGTTTGTCGCCAGCTCGCCGCTGTGCGCGGGTCTGGGCATCCACGTGGTGATGTCCGGCAGCCGGTGCAATGATGATTATCTGGCCTGGGCGCGTCAGGCGCTGCGGGAGCATCGCGACGTGAAGATCACGTTCGTGTCCGGAGAGCCGGCCGAGACCATTCACGCCTATCTTCACGCCCGGCCGCACAGCCTGCTGGTGATGGGGGCTTATGGACATTCCCCTCTGCGCGCTCTTCTGGTCGGCAGTACCACCACGGAGATGATCCGCGCCTGCCGCAGCCCGGTGTTGTTATTCCGGTGATCCGCGGCGCGGGATGTTGCGGTTCTCCGGTCGTGACCGGACGCGCCGTTCCGGGAATCGTCGTGTCAGCTTCCCGCCACTGTGGGGTTTGAACTCACGTGGTCAAAGTCGTTGAGGTCGACCCGGCGGGTGCGCCGACGGAAGCTGAAGGTGAAGCCCGGCCACACCGTCGGGTTGCGGCCATCCTCGGTGAGGTACCAGCTCTTGCAGCCGGACTGCCAAACGGTGTGGGCGATCTCCCCCTGCAGCGCGTCGTTGTAGGCCGCCTGCACGGCCGGCGCCACGTCGAGCGCCCGCCAGCGCCGCCGGTCCAGCTGGCGCAGCGCGTCCATCACGTAGCGGATCTGCGACTCGATCATGTAGACCATCGAGTTGTGGCCCAGCCCGGTGTTCGGCCCCATCAGGAAGAACATGTTGGGGTAGCCGGCGACCACGGTGCCGAGATAGGCCGCCGCGCCGCGATCCCACTCGGCGTTGAGCGACCGGCCGCCCCGGCCGACGATCTCGGTGGGGCTCAGCACGTCGGTGGCCTTGAAGCCGGTGCCGAAGATGATGGCGTCCACCGGGTGCTCGACGCCGTCGCGGGTGCGGATGCCGGTGGCCGTTACTGTCTCGATGCCGGCGGTCTCGACATGGACGTTGGGCCGGTTGAGCGCCGGGTAATAGTCGTTGGAGATCAGCAGCCGCTTGCAGCCCGGCGTATAGTCGGGCGTCAGCCTGGCCCGCAGCACCGGGTCGGGGATCGCCTGTTCCAGATGCCGGGTCGCCATCTCGGCGACGCGGGCCATCAGCTTGACGTTGCGGGTGAAGGCGTAGGCCCGGCTTTCCATCATGCAGTAGATGGCGCCGCGCCAGAGGTATTGCAGCGGCGGCAGGGCGCGCATCAGCGCCATTTCCCAGCGCCGCACCGGCCGGTCGGCCTTGGGCAGCACCCACGGCGGCGTGCGCTGGAACAGCGTCAGCTGGCCGACGTGCGGCGCGATCGCCGGCACGAACTGGATGGCGCTGGCGCCGGTGCCGATGACCGCCACCCGCTTGCCGGCCAGATCATAGTCGTGGTTCCAGTCGGCGGAGTGGAAGCTGGTGCCCTGGAACCCCTCCAGCCCCGGCAGCGACGGATAGGCCGGCCGGCTGAGCCCGCCCATGCCGGAGACGACGACGCGGGCGGTGGTCTGCGCGCCCGTGCGGTCGGTCAGCACCCATAGCGCGCGGGCCTCGTCGAACACGGCGCGCAGAATCTCGCAGCCGAAGCGGATGTGCGGCCGCAGCGCGTATTTGTCGGCGCAGTGACGCAGGTAGCGCCAGATTTCCGGCTGCGGCGAATACATCCGCGACCAGTCCGGGTTGGGCTCGAAGGAGAAGGAATAGAGGTGCGAGGGCACGTCGCAGGCGCAGCCCGGATAGTGGTTGTCGCGCCAGGTGCCGCCCACCTCGTCGGCCTTCTCGAAAATGCGGAAGTCGTGGCGGCCGGCCTTTTTCAGCGCGATCGCGATGCCGAGGCCGGAAAAGCCGGTGCCGATGATGGCGACGTCGATGTCCGGCCGCGTGCCGCCGCCGCGACCCGTGCCGCCCGTCCATGAGGCTTGTGCGTCCATGTCTGTCTCCCCCCGGTATGCGGCCTTGATGGCCGTCCGGTTGCCCGGCGTGCGGCTGGCCTGTCTTAAATCGGTTGATTTAGGCTAGGGGCGGGTGGTAGGGAAATCAAGTGATTTAACGAACCGGAAGGAGCGGCGGCATGGCCGAGGCGGACACGCCGTTGGCGCGCGGCGCGGATGCGGGCAGGATACAAACACCGGCGGCGGATACCCGCACGCGGCTGATCCTGGCGGCGATGGAGCTGTTCGGCGAGCGCGGTGTCGAGGGCGCCTCGCTGCGCGGCATCAACGAACTGGCGGATTGCCGCAATTCCGGGGCGGTGCATTATCATTTCGGCGGCCGGGTGCAGCTGGTCAGCGCGATTCTCGACTTCATCACCACGCAGTGGGGCGAGTCGGTGCCGCCCGAGCAGCAGGCCAGTGTGATCGAGATCATGCGGGCGATGGCGCTGTCGCAGCTGGAGCTGCGCGACAACCATCCGTGGGGGCTGAAGGCGTTGCGTTTTCTCGAACGGCTGATGATGGACCAGGATCCCGAAATCCAGGCGCTGTGGCGCGTCCATTTCGAGGCCCGGCTGCAACGGGTGGCCGACCGGCTGACGACGCTGTGCCCGGCCGTGCCGGTGACCCGGTTGCGGTTGCGCTTCATGATGGCGGTGGTGACGCTGGTGCATGGCGTCTCCGGCCTCACCGCCCTGCAGCGCACCGCGCTGGGCGACGTGCGCGGCGGCCGCGGCGATCTGGCCATGATCGACGAGCTGGCGGCGTTCGCCACCGGCGGCCTGCTGGCCGACGTGGCCGATCCGGCCTAGCCCTTGCTGTGATCGGCGCCGCACTGGCTTGCCAGCGGCGTCGGCATCAGCGTCGCGGTCGCCGTGGCGATCAGCCGGTCCGCCGGGTCATGCACCTCCGCCGCCACCAGCAGCCGGCGCCGTCCGGCGTGGCGGACGCGCGCCCGCGCGGTCAGGCGCCCCGGACTGGCCGGGCGGAGGAAGTGCGCCTGCAGGTCCAGCGTCGGCGCGTAGTGGCCGGCCGGACAGTGGGCGCGGGCGGCGCGCGCCATGGCGGTATCCAGCAGTGCCAGCAGCACGCCGCCGTGAACCGTGCCCTGCTCGTGCAGGTGCCGGGCGTCCGCCTCCAGCGTCACCACGAACGCGCCGTCTTGCGCGCCGGCCAGGTTCAGGCCGAGCAGGGCGTTGAAGCCATCGACGCCGCCCATGAGCCCGCCGGTCAGCGCGGCAGCCGCAGCCGGTTGGCGATGTTGTTGCGCTGGATCGCCGACGAGCCGCCGAGGATCGGCATCACCAGAATGTCGCGGACATAGCGTTCCATGTCGAAGTCGCGGACATAGCCATAGGCGCCCATGATCTGCTGGCAGCTCAGCACGATCTCCTTGGCGGTCTCGCAGACGAACAGCTTGGCCATCGAGGTTTCCACCGCCGCCGGCTGGCGGGCGTCGATCAGCCGGGCGGCGTTGTAGGTCATCAGCCGGCAGGCTTCGAACTTGGTACGTGCGTCGGCCAGCATGTGGCGGATCGACTGGATGGTGCAGATCGGCTTGCCGAACTGGACGCGCTGCTGGGCATAATCCCAGGCATCCTGCACCGCGCCGCGCGCGATGCCCAGCGCCATGGCGGCGACCTCTAGCTTCTCGACGTCGAGCCCCGGCCCGACCAGGCGCGTCCAGCCGTCGTTCCAGCCATCGGCGCCGCCCACCACATTGTCCAGCGGAATACGCACATCGGTGAAGTTCACATCATAGGTGCCGCCGCCCTTCAGCCCCAGCGTGTCCTGCGCCTCCAGCGTGACGCCGGGCGCGGTGGGCGGAATCAGCACCAGCGACAGGTTCTTGTATTTTTCATCGGCGGGCCCGGTGCGCACCAGCGCGTAGATATACTCGGATATGGCGGCACCGGAGCAGAACCGCTTGTTGCCGTTGATGACCAGCGCCTCGCCGTCACGCTCGCCCGTCGTGCGGACGCTGGCCAGATCGGCGCCGACGTCGGGTTCGGTGAAGCCGTAGGCGAACATTAGCCCCTCGCTGGCGACGCGCGGCAGCAGGGCGGCTTTCTGGGCGTCACTTGCCACCTCGCACAGGTTCAGACCGGCATAGCAGGCGGCCTGAATATAGGCGCAGCCCACGGCCATTGAGCGCGAGCACAGTTCCTCGATCACCATGATGGTCGCGGTGATGTCGCGGCCGCTGCCGCCATAGGCCTCGGGCACGGTGAGGCCGGTCAGGCCCAGCGCCACCAGCTTGTCGTGGACGTCGCGGGGGAACTCGTTGCGCTTGTCCCACTGCTGCACCAGCGGGCGCGGCATTTCCTTGTCGATGAAGCGGCGCAGCGTGTCGCGCAACATGCCGACGTGTTCGGCCTCGTCACGAATGTCGGTCTGCATGTCCATGATCCCTGTTCCCCAAGCTGATCGGTTCTCGCGGTTGTGGTGTCGGTCGCCGCCGGTGCCGCACGGCGCGGCCTTATCGCGGCGCGTCTGATGGGCGCGATGCCTCCTCGGGCTAGGCGCTGGCGGGCTCACATCCAACTCGCAACGGGCCCGAAAAATGCCGCCGCCCAACATGCGGGCGATGCGAGTTCAAGCTGAGCGCGCCAGCGTCTAGCACCGGCCCACCTGGCATGGCCGCCTCCGGCAGGAGCGGTCATGCGGCATCGCTGCTGTCGCGCAATTTTCATCAAGAGGTCTGCCTGTGACGAGACGCGGTATCCTGTCCTTCGGCGCCTATGTGCCGCGTCGGCGCCTCGACCGGCGGGCGATCGCGGCGGCACACGCCTGGGCCAACCCCAACCTCAAGGCGCTGGCGCGCGGCACGCGGGCGATCTGTGGCCAGGACGAGGACAGCCTGACCATGGCGGTGGCCGCCGGGGCTCAGGCGCTGGCCGCGCTGGATATGCCGGCGGTGGCGGCGCTCAGCGTCGCCTCCACCACCATGCCGTTCGCCGACCGCCAGAACGCGACGCTGATCGGCGAGGCGCTGGCGCTGCCCGACACGCTGGCGACGGCCGACCTCGGCGGTTCGCTGCGCGCCGGCGTGGCGGCGCTGCGGGCGGCGTTCGAGCGGCCGCAGACCAGCCTGGTGGTCGCCGCCGACAAGCGTCACACCCGGCCCGCCAGCGCGCAGGAAATGCGGGTGGGCGACGCGGCGGCCGCGCTGGTGGTGGGGGAGGGCGAGGTGCTGGCCGAGTTCGTCGCCGGCCACGCCCTGTCGGTGGATTTTGTCGATCACTATCGCGCCAGCGACGCGGATTTTGATTACGCGCTGGAAGAACGCTGGGCCCGCGACATGGGCGCGCTGCGCATTCTGCCGCGCGCCATCGAGGCGACGCTGACGCGGGCCGGCGTTGCCGGCGCGGCGGTCGCCCGGGTGGTGATGGCCGGTTTCCCGCGCCGGGAGGCCGAAGCGATTGCCGCGAAATGCGGCCTGGCGGCGGCGGCGATTGTTGACGATCTGATCGAGCCGTGCGGCGACAGCGGCTGTGCCCATCCGCTGCTGCTGCTGACGCTGGCGCTGCAATCGGCGGCGCCGGGCGACCTGATCCTGGTGGTCGGCTACGGTCAGGGCGCGGAGACGCTGCTGCTGCGGGCAACCGATGCGATCGGCCGGGCCGGTGCGATGGTGGGTGCCGCGCAGATGCTCGCCGATGGTACGACGGACGACAACTACCTGCGCTTCCTGTCGTTCAGCGGCGCGCTGGCGCTGGACTGGGGCATGCGGGCCGAGCGGGACAACCGCACCGCCCAGTCGGCTTTTTTCCGCCATCGCCAGACGGTGACCGGCTTCGTCGGCGGTCGTTGCACGGCCTGCGATACCGCCCAGTTTCCGCGCACCCGCGTGTGCGTCAACCCCGATTGCCGGCAGACCGACACCCAGGTGGCGGAGCCGTTCGCCGACAAGGCGGCGACGGTTAAATCCTTCACCGAGGACTGGCTGGCGCTCTCCTACAGTCCGCCGCTGATGTACGGCAATGTCCGCTTCGCCGGCGGTGGCGTCACCATGCTGGAGTTCAGCGACTTCGCGCCCGGCGCGCTGGCGGTCGACACGCCGCTGGCGCTCGCCTTCCGGCTCAAGGACGTCGACGCCCGGCGCGGCTTCCGCCGCTATTGCTGGAAGGCCGTGCCGCCGCGCCGCCTGTCGGCCTGATCGAGAAGGAACGAAAAATGGCCACGGGTATCAAGGACAAGGTCGTCATTCTGGGCATGGGCTGTTCGCGCTTTGGCGAGCGGTGGGAGTGCAGCGCGGAAGATCTGATGCTGGAGGCGTTCAGCGAGGCGCTGACCGACGCCGGCATCCCGCGCGACCGCATCGAGGCGGCATGGTTCGGCCTGTCGACCGACGAGCAGAGCCTGAGCAAGTCGGCCCTGTCGCTGGCCTCGGCCCTGCGGTTGCCCAATATCGCGGCGACGCGGGTGGAAAACATGTGCGCCACCGGCACCGAGGCGCTGCGCGGCGCGGTCTATGGCGTCGCCTCGGGCGCCTACGACATCGCGCTGGCGCTGGGGGTGGAGAAGCTCAAGGACACCGGCTACGGCGGCCTGCCGGAACGCACCAAGGGCACCTTCGAGGATCTGTGGTTTCCCTCGGTGACGGCGCCCGGCAGCTTCGCGCAGTTCGCCAGCGCCTATGTCGCCCGTCACGGCGTCGCGCTCGACGATCTCAAGGCGGCGATGGCGCATGTCTCGAAGAAAAGCCATGACAATGGCGCGCTCAATCCCAAGGCGCATCTGCGCAATCGGCTGACCCACGAGCAGATTCTCAAGGCGCCGATGATCGCCCATCCGCTGGGGCTGTATGACTGCTGCGGCGTTTCCGATGGCTCGGCCTGCGCCATCGTCACCACGCCGGAGATGGCGCGCCAGCTTGGCAGGAGCGGCACGCTGGTCAGCGTCAAGGCGATGCAGCTGGCGCTGAGCAACGGTTCGGAGGCGGGCTTCGATTCCTGGGATGGCAGCTATGCCCACACCACGCGCATCGCCTCGCGGCGGGCCTACCAGGAAGCCGGCATCGTCGACCCGCGCGCCGAGCTCGATCTGATCGAGGTACACGACTGCTTCTCCATCACCGAACTGGTGACCATGGAGGATCTCGGCCTGGCCGACGTCGGGCAGGGCTGGCGTGCCGTGCTCGATGGCCGCTTCGACCGCGATGGCGCGATGCCGTGCAATGTCGATGGCGGGCTCAAATGCTTCGGCCATCCCATCGGCGCGACGGGGTTGCGCATGGTCTATGAACTCTATCTCCAGCTGCTCGGCCGCGCCGGCGAGCGCCAGCTCGCCGCGCCGAAACTGGGGCTGACCCACAACCTCGGCGGCTTCCCCAACAAGAATGTGTGCAGCGTGTCGGTCATCGGGACGTTGTGATCCTCAACTTCATCGACGGGATACAGCATGGACAACAAGGCGTTCGGGCTTGCGGACCGGACTTTCATCGTCACCGGCGGTGCGCAGGGTGTCGGCCGCGCGCTGGTGGAATACGGCCTCGATCACGGCGCGCGGATTGTCGCGGTGGACGCCAACCGGGCGGCGCTGGAAACGCTGGCGGCCGAGCGCCCGGAGTCCGGTTTGCGCATCTGCGCGCTGGATGTCACCGACGAGGCGGCGGTGGAGGCGTGCGTCGCCACGACGCTGGAACAGTTCGGCGATCTGCACGGCCTCATCAACAACGCCGGCATCGTGCGCGCGGCGATGGCGCATGAAATGACGCTGGACCGCTGGCGGCAGGTGATCGATGTCAATCTCACCGGGGCCTTCATCTGCCTGCGCGCGGTCGGCCGGGCGCTGATCGCCAAGGCCGAGCGGGGTGACGCGGCGCCGGGGCGCATCGTCAACATCTCCTCCGACGCCGGCCGGCGCGGCACCATCGGCCAGATCAATTACGGCGCCGCCAAGTCCGGTGTGCTGGGTCTGACGATGTCGGCGGCGCGCGAATGGGCCCGCCACGGCATCAACGTCAACAGTGTCTGCTATGGCGTGGTGGAGACGCCGATGACCGAGACCATCCGCGACGAACGGTTCCGCGAGCGCTACATCCGCCAGATTCCGCTGGGGCGCTTCTCTGCCGCCGACGAAGTGGCCCCGGCGACCTGGTTCCTGCTCACCGATGCGGCCAGCTACATCACCGGCCAGCATCTGGCCGTCGATGGCGGCTTCCACATCACGGCCTGAACCGTGGCTGACGCCGTCCCGGACGACCTGCAGGTGGCGCGGGAAGGCGCCACGCTGCATCTGCGCCTGCACCGGCCGCAGGCGCGCAACGCCATCAATCCGGCGATGTACGATGGCCTGCGCGCGGCACTGGCCACGGCCGCCGCGGACGACACGCTGACGACGGTGCTGCTGTCGGCGGAGGGCGCGACCTTCTGTGCCGGCAACGACATCGCCGGCCTCCAGGCTGTGCGCGCCTTGCCGATGGACGAACGGCCGGGGTTCCGGTTCATGCAGGCGCTGGCGGCGTTTCCCAAGCCGGTGGTGGCGGCGGTGGCCGGGCGCGCCGTCGGCATTGGCGCCACGCTGCTGCTGCATTGCGATCTGGTCTATCTCGAACCGGACGCGACGCTGCTGCTGCCGTTCGCCAGGCTGGGGCTGGTGCCGGAATTCGCCTCGTCATTGCTGCTGCCGCGCATGGCCGGTCACGCGCGCGCCGCCCGCTGGCTGCTGCTGGGCGAGCCGATGTCGGCGCACGACGCCCGCGACATCGGGCTGGCGAGCGAGGTGGTGGCGACCGGCACCGCGCTGGCGCGCGCGCAGGCCGCCTGCGCGGCGATGGCCGATCTGTCGTCGCCGTCGCTGATCGCCACCAAGGCGTTGATGCGCGAGGGCGTCGAGGCCCGCGTGCGCGAAGTGATGGTGCGCGAGATGGCGCAGCTCAGCGAATTTCTCAACAGTCCGGCAACCCAGGCGCGGCTGGCCGCCGGGCGGACGCCGCGTGCCTGAGGGGCAGGGCGTGTGGGCACGAGTGCAATGCGAGGCGCTAGTGAATCGGGCCGCTGCTACATTTTCCGACCAACGACCGGCCTCCGATCCGCGCCGCATCTGCCGGTGCGGTGGGGGCGACAGGGCGAAATCCTTGGGGGATGACGACGTATGACGAGTATTGATCTGGCGCCGCTGCCGACGATGCCCGACTGTCGGGCCTTGCGTCAGGACGTGCGCGATTTTCTCGCCCATGCGCTGGCGGATCGCGCCCTGCCGGCGCGGGCGCGGAGCTGGTCGGCGGCGGACCCCGCGTTCAGTCGGGCGCTCGGTGGCAAGGGCTGGATCGGCATGACCTGGCCGTCGGCCTATGGCGGCGGCGATGCCAGTGCGCTTGAACGTTATGTGCTGGTGGAGGAACTGCTGGCGGCCGGGGCGCCGGTGGCCGCCCACTGGTTCGGTGACCGCCAGAGCGGCGCCATGCTGCTGCGCTATGCGTCGGAGGCGGTGAAGGCGGCGTTGCTGCCGCGCATGGCCGCCGGCGACCTGTATTTCTGCATCGGCATGAGCGAACCCGGCGCCGGATCGGACCTCGCGGCCATCCGCACCCGGGCGACGCCGGTCGACGGTGGCTGGCGGGTGAACGGCGCCAAGATATGGACCTCGGGGGCGCATCTGGCCCACCTGATGATCGCGCTGGTGCGCACCGGCGACGGCACCGACACGCGCCACGACGGGCTCAGTCAGCTGATTGTCGACCTCAAGGCGCCCGGCGTCACCGTCCGGCCCATCGTCGACCAGATGGGCGATAGCCACTTCTGCGAGGTGTTCCTCGACGATGTCTTCGTGCCCGCCGACATGCTGCTGGGCACCCCGGGCGACGGCTGGCGGCAGGTCAATGCCGAACTGGCGCTGGAGCGCAGCGGGCCGGAACGCTACCTCAGCAGTTACCCGCTGATCGAGGCGGTGATCGCCGCTCTTGATGACACGGCGGACGAGGCGCTGGTCGCCCAGGTGGGCCACTGGGCGGCTCAACTGTGGACCTTGCGGCAGATGTCGCTGTCGGTGGCGGGCAAGCTCGCCGCCGGCGACGATCCGATGCTGGAGGCGTCGCTGGTCAAGGAGGTCGGTGCCCGCTTCGAGCAGGAGGTGCCGCGCGCCTTGCAGGCGGTGTGGGACGGCACGGGGCTCGCCGACGCCGACGGCGCGCTTCACGAGGCCCTGCATTTTCTGCTCGGCGCATCGGCGTGTTTCTCGTTGCGTGGCGGCACGCGGGAAGTGCTGCGCGGCATCATCGCGCGCGGATTGGGCCTGCGATGAGCGACCAGCAGACCTTGCTTGAACAGACGGTCACCCGTCTGTGCCTGGAGCTGGCGGCGGCCGGCGATAGCGCGGCGGCGCCAGCGTCCTGGCAGGCGGTCGAGGCGCTGGCGCTGCGCGATCTGCTGCTGCCGGAAGAAGCGCAGGGCTTCGCCGCCAGCTGGGCGGCGGCCGGCGCGGTGTTCCGCCTGATCGCCGCGCACGGTGTGGCGCTGCCGATCCCCGAGGCTGTTCTGGCTCGCCTGTGGTGTCATCGGCTGGGCATCGGCGGACGTGAGCCGTGCGGCCTGGCGGTGGCGCTGCCGGCAGGCGATTTGGCGATGGACAATCTGCGTGTCGACCCGGACGCGCGGCTGTGGGGCGAGGCCGATGGCGATGCGGACCACGTCGCGCGTCTGCTGCTGCTGGGGGCGGACCGCTGCTGGCTGGTGGCGGTGACGGCGGACACGGTGGCGGGCGGCGCTGGCCGGGTTCGCCTTGCCGGCGCCCGCATCGTGGCCGAGGCGGCGTTGCCGGCGGCGCGCGCCGATTGGCTGGACGAGCTGGCGCTGCTGCGGGCCTGCCAGATGGCCGGCGCCATCGAGGGGATGCTGGCGCTGTCGCTGGCGCACGTCGGCACGCGTCAGCAATTCGGCCGGCCGCTCGGGCGCTTTCAGGCCATCCAGCAGCAGCTTGCCGTGCTGGCCGGCGAAAGTGCCGCCGCCAGTTGCGCGGCCGCCAGCGCGTGTCAGGCGCGCGATCGCGGCGAGGCCGGCTTCGAGATCGCCGCCGCCAAGCTGCGGGCCAATCAGGCGGTGGGGCTGGCCACCGACATTGCCCACCAGGTCCATGGCGCCATCGGCTTCACCCGCGAATGCGCGCTCAACGTCCTGACGCTGCCAGCCCACCGCTGGCGCTCGTCGCTGGGGGGCGATCGCCGCTGGGCGCGCGCGCTGGGGCGTCAGGTGCTCGCCGCCCGGCCGCAGCCGTTCTGGCACTGGCTGACCGCCCGCAGCGACGCCCAGCTCTCTCCGCCCGAGGACACCCGATCATGAACGATTACGCCGCCCGGCCCGAATACCCCGCCCACTGCGACTATCCGGCAATGCCGGCGCTGGAAGACGCGCAGCTGCTGCTGGAAAATGGCGTCGCGCTGCTGCGCTTCTGCCGCGATGACGTGCGCAACGCGCTCACCGGTACAGCACTGGTCGATGACATCATCCGCGTCTGCGACTGGGCCAACCGTACGCCGGAAGTGGGCACCCTGGTGTTCACCGGCGCCGGCAAGGCCTTCTCGGCCGGCGGCAATGTCAAGGACATGAGCGCGCGGGCCGGCATGTTCGGCGGCGAGGGGCTCGACATCCAGGACGCCTACCGGCGGGGCATCCAACAGATGAGCCGCGCGGTGCACACGCTGGAGGTGCCGACCATCGCCGCGGTCAATGGCCCGGCCATCGGCGCGGGGCTCGATCTGGCCTGCATGTGCGACATCCGCATCGGGGCCACCACCGCCAGTGTCGCGGAGTCCTTCGTCAATCTCGGGCTCATTCCCGGCGATGGCGGCGCCTGGTTCCTGCCGCGCATCGTCGGCGTCCAGCGGGCGGCGGAGATGACCTTCTCCGGCCGCACGGTCGACGCCGAAGAGGCACTGGCGATCGGGTTGTTTCTCGATCTTGCTCCGCCGGACCAGCTGATGGCGCGCGTACTGGCCATGGCCAACCGCTTCGCGGCCAAGCCGCGCCAGGCGCTGCGGCTGGCCAAGCGCCTGCTCCAGCTCGGCCAGCGGGCGCCGCTGGCGGATTTTCTCGACCACTGCGCCGGCCTGCAGGCCCTGGCGCACCACAGTGCCGCGCACCAGACCGCGCTGGCGGCGTTTCTTGCCCGGGACAACTGACCGGCGTTTGCTTCAGGAAAGGTATTGCCCATGGAGATTGTCTATTCTCCCTATGACGAGCGCGTGATGGCCGACCCGTGGGCCACCTATCGCCGCATGCAGGACGACGCGCCGGCCTATTACATCCCCGATCTCGATTGCTGGGCGCTGTCGCGTTTCGAGGACATCTGGCAGGCCAGCATGGACCGCCATTCCTACACCGCCGGCCACGGCACCTCGCCCGACGCGCTGTTTCTGGCGTCCGAACCGCCACCGTCGGTGTTCCTGTTCATGGACCCGCCGGCCCATGGCGTGCATCGCGGCATGATCGCCAAGAGCTACCAGAAGGACAAGATCGCCACCATCGACGCGCATGTGCGCGCCATCGTGCGGGAACTGCTGATGCCCGCACTGGAGACCGGCAGGATCGAGGTCTATCACCTGGCCAGCCGGGTGGCGCTGTTCGTCATCGCCGACTTCATCGGTCTGACCCGCGAGGAAATCCTGCACATCCGCGGCCTGATCGATCGCTTCTACACCCGTGAGCCGGGCGTGCGCGGCACCACGCCGGCCGGCGCCCAGGCATTCGCCGAAGCGCATGACTATATCCACGGCCTGATCGGCAAATACCGGCGGCAGCCGCCGGCATCGCACAGCCATATCAACACCTGGCTCCACGCGATCGCCGCCGACACGACAATGACGGACGAGGAGATTTTTTTCAGCATCTTCGCCATGGTCATCACCGGTTCCGACACGGTGCCGCTGACCACCGCCAGCTGCGTCTATTACCTCGACCAGTTTCCCGACCAGCAGGCGCTGGCCCGGCGCGACCCCGCGCTGCTCGCCGGCGCCTTCGAGGAGACGGCACGCTACGACCAGCCGACCAACCTGCTCGGCCGTCGCCTGGTGCGCGATGTCGAGCTGCACGGCCAGACCATGCGGGAAGGCCAGTCGGTGCTGTTTCTCTACGCCGCCGCCGGCCGGGACGGGCGGGAGTTCGAGCAGCCCGACAGCTTCAATATCGAGCGCAAGATGCGCCGCACGCTGGCCTTCGGCACCGGCATTCATTTCTGCCTTGGCCAGCATCTGGCCCGCCTGGAGGGGCGGATCATCCTGGAGGAGCTGATGGCGAGCATTCCGGAATTCGCCGTCGAGCGGGCGGCCTGCCGTCGGGTCTATGGCGAGTTCCTGCAGAGCTATTGCTCGGTGCCGATCAGCTTCAAACCTCGTTGAGCCATGGCGCAGCCGATCGATGAGGCGGGGCTTGCCCGCCTGCTGGCCGAGACGCCCTCGCTGTTCCTGCCCGGCTGCACCGGTGAGCCGCGACGTCTGCGGGCGATGGCGATCCGCCAGCCGGGGCTGACCGCCAGCTGCGCGGTGCTGACCTCGTTTGTCGCCGGCCTCAACGACTTCGCCACGCCGCTGCTCACGGCCTCGCCGCGGGTCACCGGCTTTTTCCCGGCTCCCGGGCCGCGCTATCGCCAGCTGGTGTCGACCTACGCTGGCATTGACGCCTGCCTGCGGGCCTGCCAGCCGGGCCTGGTCTGCCTGCCGGTCACCCGGCCGGACGCGCGCGGCCACGTCTGGCCCGGTGTGTCGGCCGAGTTCGTGGCGACGGCGCTGGAGACGGCGGCGGTGCGGGTGGCACTGGTGTCCGACCAGTTGCCCGTCATCGGCGCCGACGACGGCGTGCCGCTGGCGGCCTTCACCCACGTCCTGACAGACGACCAGCCGCCGCTGATGCGCGCGGACGAGCCGGTCGACGACACGATGGCCGCCATCGGCCGGCATCTGGCAACGTTGATTCCCGATGGCGCGACGCTGCAGACGGGCATCGGCAAGGTGCCGGCGGCGCTGTTCGCCAGCCTGGGCGGTCACCGGCGGCTGCGCATTCACACTGGCATGGCGACTGGTGGCCTGCGCGGGCTGGTTGAGGCGGGCGCACTCACCCGCGAGGCGCCAGTGGTCTGCGCGACCCTGCTGGGCGACCGGGATTTCTATCGCTGGCTCGACGGACGGCAGGACATCGCCTTGCGGCCGATCAGCCATACCCACAACGCCGCCGTGCTGGCCGGGCTGCCGGCGCTGGTGGCGGTGAACTCCGCCATCGAGGTCGACCTGCTGGGCCAGGTCAACGCCGAGCGGATCGGCGATACCGTGGTCAGCGCGCCCGGGGGCCTGCCGGACTTTGCCGCCGCTGCCCATCGCGCCGCCGACGGCCTGTCGATCATCGCGCTGCCGTCCACCGACGCGCGCGGTCGCCATTCACGTATCGTGGCGCGGCTTGCCGCCGGCACGCCGGTGAGCGTCGCGCGCCACGATGTCGATGTGGTCGTCACGGAGCAGGGCATCGCCGACCTGCGCGGCCTGACCACCGGAGAACGCGCGCTGGCGCTGGTGGCCGTCGCAGCACCGGCCTTCCGGCCGGCGCTGCGCGCGGCGCTCGATGCCGCGCTGGAGGCTAGCCCGGCATAGGCCGGCCGCCGCTTCAGTAGGTCAGCGGCAGGTCGAGCGCACGCCGCGCGATGATGTTCTTCTGGATCTCCGACGAGCCGGCGCCGATGGTGTCGAGCGCGGTGGCGCGGTAGGACCACTCCCATTTGCCCCCCATCGGCGCGCTGGCATCGTGTTTGTCGATCAGGCCGTCCGGCCCCAGCGCATCCAGCGCGAAGTCGGCGATCTCCTGGTGCAGCTCGGTGCTGTAGAGCTTGCACATGGCGGCCTCGATCGACGGTACCCGGTCCAGCGTCGAGGCATAGATCACCCGTCGCTGCAGCATCTTGGCGGTTTCCACCTTGGCGGTCAGCCGGGCCATGCCGCGCCGGACGTGCGGCCGTTCGATGATCGGGGCGCCGTCGCGACGGCGGGTGCACAGCAGCGCGCGCAGGCGGGCCAGCTTCTGTTCCAGCGGGCTGAAGGTGTAGAAGGTGAAGCGCTCATAATCGAGCGCCTCGCAGATGTAGGTCCAGCCCTTGTTGACCGCGCCGACCACATAGTCGTCGGCGACGAACACATCGTCGAGAAACACCTGGTTGGTGACATGCTCACCCATGGTCTCGATCGGGTGGATGGTGATGCCGGGCTGGCGGATGGGCAGCAGGAACAGGCTGATGCCCTTGTGCTTGGGCGCGTCCGGGTCGGTGCGCGCGGCCAGCCAGTACCAGTCGGCGAAATGGGCCGACGTCGTGAACATCTTCTGGCCGTTCAGGCGCCAGCCGGCGCCGTCGCGCTCGGCCCGCAGCTTGAGCGCGGCGAGGTCCGAGCCGGCGTGCGGTTCGGTGTAACCCAGCGCGAACTCGATCTCGGCGGTGAGGATCTTGGGCAGAAACTCCCGTTTCAGCTTTTCCGAGCCATGGCGGATCAGCGTCTGGCCGACACAGCCGACGCCCTTGCCGATGAGCGGCGCGCCGACGCGGGACAGTTCCTCGTTGAGCAGATATTCGTAGATGCCGGGCTTGCCCTGGCCGCCATATTCCACCGGCCACGACATGCCGAGGTAGCCCCGCTGCGCCAGGGCGCGACAGAAGGCCTTGCGCGCCGGCGTGTCGGCGAGGATGGAGTCGGACTCGCGCTCCGGGCACATGATGTCGGCGGCGTCCGGCCAGCCGGCCACCTCGTCGAGGAACGCGCGGACTTCGGCGACGAACGCCTGTTCGTCGGGGCTGAAATCGAAATTCAAGAGCGTACTCCGGCTATTTGGTGAGGTATTTCACCACCGCGTCGGACACCTGCTCCACCAGCTCGTCATCGGTGATCACCGGCGAGTTGTTGTCGAGATAGGCATCGATGGCGCCGACCACGATATGCTCGGCCACGAACATCGCGACTTCGATGTCGGCGATCTTGATGGCGGCGCGGTGCTGCTGATAGTAGGCGCGGATGGTGTTGTAGAGGAACTTCTCGGTCGTCATCTGCCGCGACAGCTTGCCGAGCTTGGGCACCTCGCGCGGCAGGCGCAGGAAGATGAAGCTGTACTGTTTGCGGATGGCGAGAATCTGGCGGATGATTTCCGGCGTCGACAGTTCCAGCGGCTTGGACAGCTGGTTCAGGATGCATTCCCGCAACACGTCGGCGGCGTTGATGACGGCGTTTTCCACCAGGGCGGCGGCAATTGCCTCCTTGCTGGGGAAATACTGGTAGAGCGACCCGATGCTGACGCCGGCGACGTCGGCGATGTGATTGGTGGTGGCGGCCTCGTAGCCGTTCTTGGCGATGATCGACTCCGCCGAGCGCAGGATGCATTCAACCGTGAAGCGAGCCCGCTCCTGGCGCGGCACTTTGCGTGGTGCAAGCTGGGTATCCGTCTCGATCATCGCCTTCTCCCCTGGCAACGCCGTCTCCCCGGGCTTGCCGGGGCGCGTATCTCCCGTTTTCGGGCCTGGCTTCAGCCTCTTCTGGCGTCGTTGGCCCCGTTTTCGGGGTTCTGGCATCGCCGGCTCCTCCCTAGCATAAAATATGAAACTATACTCACATTAAACTCGCATTCGCTCTGTGCTTGTACGGGCGGCCGATGCGGGCGGTCCGGGCGCTCAGGGCTCGATGAAGCCGAGCTCGGCGAGAATCATCGAGCCGTTGATCACCGGGTTGCCGGCGGCATAGAACAGCGTCTCGGCGATTTCCTCCGGCTCGATCAGCCGCCCCTGGGTCAGCAGCGAGGCGAGATGTTCCAGCGCCGCGCCGCCGTAGCTGCGCAGCATTTCGGTGTTGGTAAAGCCCGGGCAGATGCAGGCGGTGTGGATGCGCTGGCCGGCGAGGTCCTGCGCGGTTGCCCGCATCAGGCCGGCCAGGGCGTGCTTGCTCATGATGTAGGCGGCCATGCCGCGGGTCGCCCGGTAGCTCAGTGTCGAGCCGACGTAGAGGATCGACGAGCCCGGCGCCATGCGCGGCAGCAGCAGCAGGTTGAGCACCGCGGGCGCCACGCTGTTGATCTCCAGGCAGGCCCGCATGGCCTCGGCGGTCAGCTCGGTGGTGCTGCCGGCCCCCTTGTGGGCGGCGTTGTGCACCAGGCACAGGCGCGCGCTGTCCGGCAGGTGGTCGGCCAGCGCCGTGCCCACCGCGTCGGCCCATGTGGGGTCGGCGAAATCGGCGTGGATGTGGATGGCGCCCTCCAGCGGGATCGGCTGGCGCGAGAGGTTGATCACCCGGGTGCCGGTGGCCGCGAAGCGTCGGGCGGTGGCCAGACCGATACCGGCGCTGCCGCCGGTGATGACGAGATAGTCGATGCCTGCTGGCGTTGCCATGTGCGCTCCCCTGTCGCCCGTCATCCGGGCTGCTGTGTCAGTTCACTTCCATCAGTTCGATGGTGTTGCCGTCCGGGTCGGCGATCATTGCCGCCTTCACGCCCGGCCGGGGCGAGACGATGTCCGTGACGATGGGCACCGCCTGGGCCCGGCAGGCTAGGACGACGGCCTCCAGATTGGCAATGGTCACCGTGAAGTAGCGCAGCCCCGGCGCGTCGAGATAGCCACCGGTGACCCGCGCGCCCGGCGCCAGACGATCGACGGCGAAAATCTTGATCCGGCTGTCGCCGCAGCGAAAGCGCGCGATCCGGCCAGTACCGGGAATGCTGACCTCGCCATCCGGCGTCAGGCCGAGCACATCCTGATAGAAGGCGCGCATGGCCGGCCCGTTGCCGGTGACGAGACCGATATCGAGAGCAGGGCGGGTGGGGGTGAGCATCTCGGGGGTCTCCTCGGCTGGCGGTCGCGTCATCGGCGCAGGATCAGCGCTCCGTTGGGGGTGCTGTCGCAGGTGCTGATGAAGCAGGTTCGGGCGTCATCGATCTGGCTGGAGGCGGTGCCGCGCAGCTGGCGCACGCCTTCGCTGACCAGATTGGCGCCATGCAGGTAGACCTCCGACAGGCTGCCGCCGGCGGTGTTGGTGGGCAGCCGGCCATCCGCCGCCAGACCACCGTCGGCGGCGAAGGCGGCGGCCTCGCCCCGGCCACAGAAGCCGTAATTTTCCAGACTGAACAGCACCAGCGGCGAAAAGGCGTCGTAGATCTGCGCCACCTGCACGTCCGCCGGCTGGATGTCCGACTGGCGCCACAGGTTGGCGGCGGTGGCGGCGGAGGAGCTGACCAGCGGGTCGGCGCCGTGATAGTCGGTCATCAGCTGATGCTCGCGGCTCATGCCCTGGGAGAAGGCGTGGATCAGCACCGGGGTCTGCCGCAGGTCGCGGGCCCGTTCGGCGCTGGTGATGACAAAGGCGATGGCGCCGTCGCTTTCCAGGCAGTTGTCGAACAGGCACAGGGGGTCGGAGATCATCCGCGCCGCGCGATAGCCGGCCAGATCGAGCGGCTTGTCGCGCATCAGCGCCAGCGGGTTGGCGTTGGCATAGGCCCGCTGGGTCAGCGCCACGGCCGCCAGCTGGTCGCGTGTCGCGCCATATTCATGCATGTAGCGGCGCATGGTCACCGCCACTTCGTCGGCCGGGCGCAGCAGGCCGTGCGGGCGGGACCATTTCCAGTGATCGCCGACGCGCGGCTGCACGCCGGCCCATTGCCGCTTGGACGGGTCGCCCCGCTTGCGGGAACGCCAGACCACGCCGACCCGGGCGAGCCCGCTGGCGATCGCCAGGGCGACCTGGCCTAGAGCGCCGCAGATGGCGCCGCCGCCATGGGCGACCTGACTGAAGAAGTGCAGCTCGCCGAAGCCGAGGTTGCGGGCGATCTCGAACTCCGGCGTGGTTTCTTGAGTGAAGCAGCCCAGCGCATCCACCTCGTGCGCGGCGATACCGGCATCATCGAGCGCCGCGCGAATGGCCTGGCAGGCCAGCTGCAGTTCGGTCGGCGCCAGCTGTTTGGCGAAGGCCGTCTGGCCGATGCCGACGATGGCGGTGCGATCCCTGATCGGGGCCTCGACCGGGTTCTTGAGCGCGCTCATGCGGCACTCTCCACCGCGCGTTCGCCCGGGCCGACGCCCTCGTGGAACGGGTAGGGCTGGCCCAGCATGCCCAGCGCGCCGAACTCCCCGGCGAACTGCTGTATGAACACCGCTTCCAGCGCCTCGACGGTCCAGCCGTCCTCGCGATAGAGCGTCTTGCCGTAATGCGGCTGCACCATGTGGGCGACCCGCGTGCCGCCGCTGCCGAAGATCTGGCCGCTGACCTGGCGGGCGGCGTCGCTGGCGAGGAACACCACCAGCGCGCCGTTGCGCGTGGGGTCGACATAGGGCAGCGGCGTGCCGCCGGCGAAGGTTTCCGACATGCGGGTGGTGCCGGTGGGGCCGATGGCGTTGACGCGGATGCCGTAGCGGGCAAGCTCCAGTGCCCAGGTATAGGTCATCGAGGCGATGGCGCCCTTGGCGGCGGCGTAGTTGGTCTGGCCGAAGCTGCCGAAATGCGCGCCCGACGTGGTGTTGACGATGGCGCCGCCGCGACCCTGATCGCGCATCCGGGCGGCGGCGATCTGGGTGCACCAGAAGGTGCCCTTCACATGGACCGTCCACACCTGGTCGAACTCCTCGTCGCTCATCTTGAGAAACGAGCGATCGCGCAGGTTGCCGGCGTTGTTGACCAGAATGTCGAGGCCGCCGAACGCCGCGACGCTGGCGGCGATGAGGTCCTCGGCGCCGGCACGGCTGGCGATGTTGGCGGTGCTGGCGATGGCACTGCCGCCGGCCTCGGCGATCTCGCGCACCACCGCCTCGGCGGCGTCGGCGTCGATGTCGTTGACCACGACACGGGCGCCGGCGGCCGCCAGCGCCAGGCAATGGCCGCGCCCGATGCCGCGTCCGCCGCCGGTGACGATCGCCGCGCGTCCTGTCAGATGATTCATGCCGGTTCTCCCTGCTGTGCTGACGCGGCCTGCGGCGCGGCGATGGCCGCACCGGTCGTGGCCGCGTCGAATTGCGCGAACAGGGCAGCGCGCGCCCGTCGCATGTCGGCGATGTGGCTGTCTTTCACCGTGTCGTAGCCGCGCACCATCTCGGGCCAGGCGGCGATGCGCGCGGCCGTGGCGTGATTGGCCGGCGTGAGCTGGGCCAGCAACCGGCCGACATCGGCCTCATAGTCGCGGATCAGCGCCCGTTCGAGGCGCCGGTGCGTGGCATGGCCGAACGGGTCGGCCCAGCTGCCGCGCAGCCAGCGCAGCCGGGCCAGGCCCTTGAGCGCGGTCATCATCCACGGCCCGAAGCGGCGTTTGCGGTAGCGGCCGGTGGCCGGATCGCGCCCCTGCAGCACGGGTGGCGCCATATGGAACTCAACGGTGAAATCACCTTCGAATTCCTCGCGCAGTGCCGCCAGGAAGGCCGGATCGCTGTGCAGCCGGGCGACTTCATACTCATCCTTGTAGGTGAGCAGCTTGTAGTAATAGCGCGCCACCGCTTCGGCGAGATGGCTCTCGCCCGGCGCCACCCGCGCCTCCACCGCCTGCACCTGTGCCACCAGCGCCTGGTAGCGGGCGGCGTAGGCGGCGTCCTGATAGGCGGTCAGCTCCCGCACCCGCAGCGCGATGCGCGCCGCCAGCGACGGCGTATCGGCGGCAGCGGAGTCGGCCGATGCCGCTGCCGGGGCCAGCAGGGCGTGGACGCGGTCCGGGTCGTGGGCCAGCAGCCGACCCCAGGCCAGCCCGGCGCGGTTCATCGCCACCGCGACGCCATTGAGCGCGATCGCCCGCTCGATCGCCGCCAGCGACAGCGGCAGCCAGCCGCGCTGCCAGGCATAGCCCACCAGCAGCAGGTTGGTGGCGACCTCGTTGCCCATCAGGGCATAGGCGATCTCGGTGGCGGCGGTGAATTCCACGGTGTCGACACGCCGGCTGATCGCTTCCGCCATCGCCTCGGCCGACAGGTCGAGGTTGGGGTTGCGCGCGAAGTCGGCGGTCGGCGCCACATGCCGGTTGACGATGGCGCGGGTGCGGTCCGGCCGGGTGCGCGACAGCATGTCCGGGCTGGCGGTGACGACGATGTCGCTGCCGATCACCAGATCGGCCGCGGCGATGCGCGTGGCGTGCAGGGCATCGGGATGCGCCGCCAGCCGCACATGGCTCGCCACGGCGCCGTTGCGCTGCGCCAGGCCGGTGACATCCAGCACCGAGCAGCCACGGCCTTCCAGATGGGCCGCCATGCCGAGCATGGCGCCCAGCGTCACGACGCCCGCACCCCCGATGCCGGTGATCAGGATATTGTAGGGCACATCCAGTGCCGGCATCGCCGGCTGCGGCAGGGCCGCCGCCAGCGCGTGGATGTCGAGATCGCCGCCCCGATCCTGGCCGGGGATGCCGCCGCGCCGGCGTGGCGTTGCGCCGCGCAGGGTGACGAAGCTCGGGCAATAGCCTTCCAGGCAGGCGGTGTCCTTGTTGCAGGCGGACTGGTTGATCCGCCGCTTGCGGCCGAATTCGGTCTCGATGGGCTCGATGGCGATGCAGTTGGACTGCACCGAGCAGTCGCCGCAGCCTTCGCAGACGCGCGGGTTGATGACCACCCGGATGTCGGGCTCGACGGCCTTGCCGCGCTTGCGCCGCCGGCGCAGTTCGGTGGCGCAGGTCTGGTCATAGACGATGGCGGTGACGCCCGGCAGGATGCGCAGCCGTTTCTGCACCGCGTCGAGGTCGCGGCGGTGGTGCACGGTGACGCCCGGCGCGAAACGGGCCGATGCGTCATACTGGTCCGGGTTGTCGGTGACGACGACGATCGGGCCGACGCCCTCGGCGTCGAGCTGCCGGGTGAGATCATCGACGCGCATCTTGCCTTCGATCACCTGGCCGCCGGTCATGGCGATCGCGTCGTTGGCGAGGATCTTGTAGGTGATGTTCACCCTGGCGGCGACGGCGGCGCGGATCGCCAGCAGGCCGGAGTGATAATAGGTGCCGTCGCCGAGGTTCTGGAAAATGTGCGGCGTGTCGGTGAACGGCGCCATGCCGATCCACGGCGCGCCCTCGCCACCCATCTGGAACAGCGTCGGCGTGTTGCGCTCGGGCAGGAATGTCGCCATGCCGTGGCAGCCGATGCCGCCGAACGCCATGCTGCCGTCGGGCACCCGTGTCGAGCTGTTGTGCGGGCAGCCGGCGCAGAAACTGGGCAGGCGGGTGAGCGCGCCCGGCGCGGCGGGCAGGTTCTGCGGCGTGGCCCAGGCGCGCAGCCGGGCGTCCAGCGCGGTGTCCGGGCTCAGGCGCTGCAATTGATCGCCGATGATCAGCGCCAGCGGCTGGGCTGCCAGCTCGCCCTCGGCCGGCACCAGCGGCGCGCCGTTCTCATCGTGCTTGCCCAGCAGCACTGGTCGCGTGGCGCGATTGACCAGCAGGCGCGCGATCTGATCCTCGATGACCGGGCGCTTTTCCTCGATCACCAGCACCGCCTCGAAGCCGTCGATGACGTCGAGCAGTCCGTCCGGCTCCAGCGGCCACGGCATCGCCACCTTATAGAGCGCCAGTCCCAGCGCCTGACAACGCGCGGCGTCCAGCCCCAGCGCATCGAGCGCCTGCATGACATCCTGGGTCGCCTTGCCGCTGGTGACGATGGCCAGCCGGCGAACGTCACCGGGCGCGATGATCGCCCGGTTGAGGCCGTTGGCGCGCACATAGGCCAGCACGGCCGGCAGGCGTTCCTGATACTGGCGCTTCTCGGCCACCAGCGCCGGCACGCCCCAGCGGGTGGCGCGGGCGCCATCGTCGGCGATGCCGTCCGGCATGACGATCCGTACCCGGTCCGGGTCGACCGCGACCGAGGCACTGCTCTCGATGGTGTCGGTGACGCATTTCATGCCGATCCAGCAGCCGCTCAGCCGGGACATGGCGAAGCCGTGCAGGCCGAAGTCGAGATAATCCTGCACGCTCGCGGGGTTGAGATAGGGCATGCCGAAGTGGATGAAGGCATGGTCGCTCTGGTGCGCGGTGGTGGAGGATTTGGCGCCATGGTCGTCGCCGGCCAGCACCAGCACGCCGCCGTGGCGCGCGGTGCCGGCATAGCTGCCGTGCTTCAGCGCGTCGCCGGAGCGGTCGACGCCGGGGCCCTTGCCGTACCAGATGCCGAACACCCCGTCGTAGCGCGCGCCGGGTACCAGCCCGACCTGCTGCGAACCCCAGACCGCCGTGGCGCCGAGGTCCTCGTTGAGGCCGGGCTGGAAATGGACATGGTGCTCGGCCAGCAGCGGGGCTGCCTGCTTCAGGGCGATGTCGTAGCCGCCCAGCGGCGAGCCGGTATAGCCCGAGATGAAGCCTGCCGTGTTGAGCCCGGCGGCCAGGTCGCGCTGGCGCTGCATCATCGGCAGCCGCACCAGCGCCTGCGAGCCGGACAGGAACACCCGCCCCGTCGTGCGGGTGTAGCGGTCGTCGAGCGCGTAACCGGTGTCGATCGCGGCGGGCGCCGGCGCGGCAGGGGCGGTGGCGGTGGTCATTGGCCGGCGGCGCCGTTGCGTTGGCGGGCGGCCTCGCCGGCGGCGATCACCGCTTCCACCAGACCATCATGGCCCCAGACATCGCCCTCGCAGAATTCGTTGGGCGACCAGGTGTCATCGAGCAGCTTGCCGTCGCAGCCGATCTCGACGTCGAAGCCGCCGGGCGAGCGCATGTAGAACGACAGCATGCCGTCGTTGCGATGGCGCCCGAGGCTGCTGACGATGCTGACGCCGGCCTGGCGGGCGCGGTCGAGCGTCCGGCCGACGTCATCGATGTTCGCCATCTCCAGCAGCATGTGCTGCAGCGCATTGCCGCTGCCGAGGTCGACCATCGCCAGACTGTGGTGGCGCGGATTGCAGCGCAGGAACTGCAACGCGCTGTCCGGGCCGTAGCGGATGTAGTCCGACAGCCGGAAACCCAGCAGGCGGGTGTAGAAGTCGAAGCAGCGCGCCTGCTCGCGCACGAACAGATTGACGTGGCCCAGCCCGAGATGCCCGGCGACGAAGCGCTGGCCGGCGACGGGCGAGGCGAAGTTGTAGTCGGTGGTCGGGCCGTAGAACAGCTCCAGCGCGTTGCCCGACGGGTCGTGCAGGAAGGCGATGCGGGTGACCGCGCGCGCGTACGCCTCGGCCGGCGTGCCGAGCCGCACGGCGATGCCTTCGGCCTGCAGTTCGGCAACACCGGCCTCGAACTCCAGCGGCCCGGCCAGTTCCAGGCCGAGGTAGAGCAGGTCGGCGGCGCCGTCGGTGGGGTGAACGGCGAGCCGCCACTGCCGCTCGTCCATCTTGAGATAGACCGTGCCATCCGGCCCGACGCCGGGGTCGCCGCGGTCGCGGTCGGGGGCCCAGCCCTGGCCGGGGATGGCGCGCGCCGGCATCAGGCCGAGCACCTGCGTGCCATAGGCCAGCCAGGCGCGCGGGTCGCGGCTGCCAAGACCGATATAGCCAAGCGATTTGATGTTCATCAGGACAGATCCTCACGGGAGGCCGGCGTGCCGGCCGGGATGGCGGCTGGGGTCGGCGTCGACAGCGTCCAGCAGGGCAGGGTGGTGTCGTCGGTGACGGCGATGAAATGCACAGCGACCGGCGCGCCGATGCCGACCTGGGCCGGGTCGACGCCGCCGATGGCGCTGGCGCCGGGTGCGGCCAGCGCGCCCACCAGCCGCAGGCCGGGATGATCGTCGAGCTCGACGACGCCCACGACATAGGGCAGCAGCGCGGCGAACGCCGGCAGCAGTGGCGGGTTGGGCACGGCGTATGACCACAGGCGCCCGGTACCGGCGGCCGGCCGCCAGACGAAGGCATCGGCCCGGCAGTGCGGGCACATGGCGCGGGGCGGATGGTGCGCGCGGCCGCAGTCGGCACAGTGCTGGATCAGCAATTGGCCGTGTCGGCAGCCGGCCCAGAACGGCGCGTCCACCGGATCGTCGAGGGTGGGCAGGGGGATGCTCTCGATCACGCGGCCTGCTCCTGCGGACGATAGAGGATTTTCCAGTCGAACACGACCGCCGGCCGCTCGTTGCCCACCGCGTGGATGGCGACGTTGAGAGTGACCATGGTGCCATCGGGGCGCGCCTCGACCGCCGCGATGCGGGTGTGGCCGTGCAGCGCGGTGCCGGCCGTCACCGGTGCCAGGAAGCGCACCCGGTCGAGGCCGTAATTCAGTGCATTGCCGTGGCCGCCGATGTCGAGGTCGGGCGTCTTTTTCAGCATCGGCGCCAACGCCAGCAGCAGGAAGCCGTGGGCGATGGTGGCGCCGAACGGGCTTTCCCGTGCCGCTCGCGCGGTGTCGACGTGAATCCACTGCTGGTCGCCGGTCATCTCGGCGAAAGCGTCGATCATCGGCTGGCCGACGGTGACGGCGGGGCTCCACGGTCCGAATTCCGGCCGCACCAGCGCGGTCAGGGCGGCGATGTCATCGAAGCGAACAGTGGTCATGGCTGGCCTGCGGGACTGAAGGGTTGGCTGGAGGTCTGGCCGGGATCGGTGAGGCCGGCGCGGCGCAATCGGGCGCTGGCCTGCAGCTCCGCGGCGAGCGCCTGCTCGACACTGCGGCCGGCGCCGGCCGCCAGGGCGGTCTTGCAGGCGCGGTAGGCGGCGCGATCGAAGCCGGCCATGCGGGTGGCGAGGTCCAGCGCGCGAGCCAGTAGCGCGGCATCGGGCAGCACCTCGGCGACCAGCCCGCAGGCGTGCGCGGCTGTGGCATCGACCGGACCACCGGCGAGCATCATCTGCCGGGCACGTCCCTCGCCGACGAGGCGCGGCAGCAGGGCGCTTGAGCCCATGCCCGGCATCAGGCCAAGCCGCGGGAAGGGGAAGTCGAGCACGGCGCTCTCGGCCGCCAGACGGATGTCGAACGGCAGGGTCATGGTGGCGCCGATCCCCACCGCCGGGCCGTTGATGGCGACCAGCGTCGGCTTGGCGAAGGCGTGCAGTTCCGGCGCGAATCCGCGAATGAAGAATTCCTCGCCGATGCGCAGGCCGTTGCGGGCGCGCGCGCCGGTCAGCAGGTCGCGGTCGGCACCGGCGCAGAAGGCGCGCCCGGCACCGGTGACGAGCACGGCACCGATGTCGTCGTCCGCCGCGCTGTCGCGGAAGGCGGCGACCAGCGCGTCCCCCATGTCCGGCGTGTAGGCGTTGAGCCGCGCTGGCCGGTTGAGGGTGATCAGCGCGACCGGGCCGTGGCGGGCCACCGTGATGTCGAGGCATTCACTCATGCAGCAGGTCCAGCGTCAGCGGCGGCCAGTTGGGGGCGCGCCGTTCGCGGAAGGCGGCGATACCCTCCTGAAAATCCGGGCCGGCGTTGTTGGCCTGGATTTCCGCCCAGGCACGATCGAGTGCTGCGTGCAGCGGCAGTTCGAGCGACTGCCAGATCGCCCGCTTGGTCCGGGCCATGGCGCCGGGCGAGTTGCGGGCGATGATGCGGGCAACCGCCTCGGCGCGTGCCAGCAGCTCGCCGGCCGGCACCACATCGCCGACCATGCCGAGCGCCATCGCCCGGGCCGCGTCCAGCCGCGCCTCGCGGCCCATCAGCGCCATGCGCAGCACCGCCTCCAGCGGCATCCGCCGGGCCAGCGACACCGGCTCAAGGCCCGCCACCAGACCCACGCTGACATGGCTGTCGCTGAAGCTGGCATGCTCGGCGGCGATCACGATGTCCGCGTCGGCGACGAAATGCAGGCCACCGCCGACGGTCAGGCCGTTGACGGCGCAGATCACCGGCTTCCACACCTTGTTCTGGATCGCCGTCCACCGCAGACCATCGGCGGAGTCCATCTCCGGGCGCGGCAGATCGGCGACGTCGGCGCCGGAACAGAACGCCCGCTCACCCGCGCCGGTGACGATGGCGACAATCGCCGCCGGGTCTTCGTTGAACCGCTGCCAGACCTGCGGCAACTCCAGATGCATCTGGTGATTGATCGCGTTGTGGCGGTCCGGCCGGTTGAGCCGGATGGTGGCGATGCCGGCATCGAGCCTGTAGTCGATGGTGTCAAACATGGGCGAACTCCCGCGTGCCGGCGACGGTCGCCCCGGGGGAGGCGGCAGGCAGCGTGAGGCGGGCGATATGGTCTTCCAGCACCTCGGGACTGCCATTGAGCAGCTGCCACTGCTTGGCGCGGCGGAAAAACAGCTGCGGGTCGGCCTCGATGGTGTAGCCGATGCCGCCGTGAACCTGGATCGCCAGCATCGACACCCGGCGGAACATGGCGCCGGCTTGCAGCTTGGCCATGGCGGCGACGGCCTGCCAGTCGCGATCGGCATCGTGCAGCCAGGCTGCCTGAAGGGTCAGCGTCTGGCAGCCTTCGATGGCGACCGCCGCTTCCGCCAGATCGTGGGCCAGTGCCTGAAAGCCACCGATGGGCCGGCCGAAGGCATGGCGTTCCTTGGCGTAGGCAACGCTGATCTCGTGCACCCGGCGTGCCGCACCGACAGCCTGGGCCGCCTGCGGTATGCAGCCCAGCAGCTGCGCGTCCCGCCAGGCGCCAGCGACATCCGGCAGCGACAGCCGGTGACCGGCCTCGGCGATGACCCCGGCGCAGCTGACGCGATAATGCGGCTCCGAGCCCAGCAGCTGCTGGCGCGCGGTGTGCAGGCCCGCAAGTCCGGCCGGCAGCAGCAGCGCCATGGCGGCGCCGCTGGTGGTGCAGCGTGCGCGGGCCAGCAGCGCGTCGGCAGCGCCCGCGAACGGCACAAAGGAGAGTGTGCCATCGAGGCGGTAGCCATCGGCCACCGGCGTTGCGACGAGGTCGTCGTCACTCCCGGCGATGGCGACCGCCACCACGGTCTCGCCGCTGGCGATGCGGCCGAGCCAGTCGCGGACGACCGCCGAGTCGGTGGACGCCGCCAGCAGTCGGGCGGCCAGCACGGCACTGGTGAAGTGCGGCGACGGCACCAGATGGCGGCCGAACGCTTCATAGACGAGTGCCGTCTCCAGCAGTCCCAGGCCGAGACCACCCGCGTCGGGTGCGATATTCAGACCCGTGAGCCCCAGCGCGCCGATCTGGCGCCACAGCGCGGGGCAATAGCCGGCCGGGCTGTTCTCCACCGCGCGCAACCGTTCCAGCGGGAACTGGTCGGCGCACAGTTGCTGCACCATTTCGGCCAGCAGCCGCTGCTCGTCGGAAAAGCCCAGTTCCATGGCGAAAATCGTCCCCAAGTGCGTTTGTTGCGGCAAGCCTGCCCGAGGGTGGCCTTTGACTGCCACTCTGTTCGCGCTCACATTTCCGGTGTCCGATCAGGCGACCGGATCAGGGCTTCCAGTCAGCCGGCGAACAGCGCCACGGCGACGGCGCGCCGGGCTCGCGTGGCAGCGCCAGCCGGGCCGTGGCGGTGGTCACCACGCGATCCTGGCACTTCAGTTCGATGTCCACCTCGACCCAGCACAACGGGTGGCCGTGGCTGGCGACATCGACGATCATGCCGGAAAAATGCACATCCGCCGCCGGACAGATGGGCCGGCGCATGGCGAAGCGCAGGCGCCCGATGCGCCCCTCCGGGCCGCTCCAGTCGGTGACATAACGACTGATCAGCCCGGCTTGGGTGTAATTGTTCATGATAATGTCCGGCAGCCCGGCTTTGCGGGCATGTTCCGGATCGTGATGCTGCGGCTGCCAGTCGCGGCTGGCGGTGGCGCCCATGATGATCATCTTGCGCGTCACCGGGACGACGACATCGGGCAGCGGCAGGCCGACCTTGAGCGAGCGGGCATCCATCAGTGCGGCTCCTTGTCATGGGCTTTGTCATGCGCTGGCGGTTTGTCATAGCCCAGCAAGTGCAGCGTCTGGATGCCGGCGAGCTGGCCATCGGGCTTGCGATACACCACGTCGATCACCCAGCTGCGACCCCGGCCGAGCCGGGTGTCATGCACCGGGCTGACGCTGCGCAGGATCTGTTCGGCGCGCACGGAATCGCCCGGGCGCAACGGCTCGTGCAGCACCAGTTCGACCTCGCGGACCAGGCCATGGGTGATGCCCAGCGCGTCCTTTACCATGAAATGCAGTTCCAGCGTGCGCAGGGCCGGCGTCGCGCGGTCGGGCAGCCAGTCGTGTTCGATCGCCCAGCTCGGCAGCATCGCCGGCGGCGCGATCACCGAGCCGGTCAGCGCCTCGGCGGCGGCATAGGTCCAGTAGAGCGGATTGCCGTCCTGCACCGCGACGCAGAAATTCGCCCACAATCCACGCTCAACGGTGATGACGTGATCGACCACGATGACGGGCTTGCCGATCCAGCCGGCCACGAGGTCCGGAAGATCATCCATGGCGGTTCTCCCCTTGGCATTTTTTTGCGCGGCCTGAGTGTGTTCCGGTCCCGGCCACGCCGCGAGGTTCATCTAGTCATCATCGCCCGGGCGCGGCAATTGGCGGCCGGTCAAAGCGATGATGGCCCGAGTAGAATGCGAGCAATCGGCGGTGCGAGATGCAGGCATCGACAAGCAGGCGGCCGCCGCCGCGATCATGTACATCCTGGGGAATGCAGTGGGCCTGACACAGTCTCTCTGGCGGGCGCCGGACACCGACCCGGCGCTGGACAGAATTTCCATCGGCGACTCTCTTCGGCGCGCGGCGCGCCGCTGGCCGGACCGCGAGGCGATGGTCTACGCGCATCAGGCGGCGATCGCGGACACGCGGCTCACCTATGGCGCGCTGGACACGCTGACGGACCGGCTGGCGGCGGCGCTGCTGGCGGATGGCTACCAGCCCGGCGAGCGGGTGGCGATCTGGGGCCCGAACCATCCGGCGTGGATCGTGCTGGAGTATGCACTGGCCAAGGCCGGTCTGGTGATCGTCGCGCTCAATCCGCTCTACAAGGCGCTGGAACTGCGTCATGCGCTGGCGGACTCTCGTGCGGTGGGGCTGTTTCATGCCGACACGGCCGGCGGCGGCCCGATGCGCGACATCGTGGACGCGGTACGCGCCGAGCTGCCGGCGTTGCGCGCGGTGCATGATTTCACCGGCGACGTCGAGGCGCTGCTGCAACGCGGTGGTGACGCCGGCGCGCTGCCGGACGTCGACCCCGACGGCCTGTTCATGATCCAGTACACCTCCGGCACCACCGGCGTGCCCAAGGCGGCGTTGCTGCCCCATGCCGGGGTCGCCACCATCGCCGCGCGCTCCTACCAGTCCTGGCAGTTCGGCCCCGGCGACCGGGTGTGCCACGGCTTTCCGATGTTCCATGTCGGCGGCTCGGCCAATTCAACGCCGGGATCGCTGATCGTCGGCGCCACCACACTGCCCATCTACATCTTCAAGGCCCGCGAGGCGCTGGACATTCTGGAGCAAGAACGCTGCACCGGCTTCATCGGCGTGCCGACCATGCTGGCCGCGATGATGGAAGATCCGTCGTTTGGCGCGCGCGATCTCTCGGCCTTGCGGCGTATCGTGGTCGGCGGGGCGCCGGTGCCGTCGCCGTTCCTGCGCCGCTGCGAGGCGGCCTTCGGGGTCGAGATGCTGAACGGCTACGGCCAGACGGAAAGCTGCGGCGTCATGACCAGCGTGCGTTCCGGCGATGACGAGCATCACAAGACCGAGACCAGCGGCGTGGCGCTGCCGGGCGTCAATCTGAAGGTGGTGGGCGCCGATGGCGCCATCCTGCCCTGCGGCGAGACCGGCGAGCTGTGCGTGCGCGGCCCGGGCATGATGATGGGCTATGGCGATCCGCAGGCCTCGGCGCGCGCTTTCGATGCCGAGGGCTGGCTGCGCACGGGCGACCTCGCGACCATGGATGCCGAGGGCTATGTCCGCATCGTCGGCCGCCTGAAGGAGATGATCATTCGCGGCGGCGAGAATCTCTACCCCGCCGAGATCGAACGGCACCTCATCGATCACCCGGATGTGGCGGAAGCGGCGGTGATCGGCATTCCCGACCCGAAATACGGAGAGGAGGTCTGCGCGGTGCTGCGGCCACGCTCGCCTGACCATGTCGCGCCGGAAGTGATCCGCGCCTGGTGTCAGGATCGGCTGTCGCGCTGGAAAGTGCCGCGCCATGTGGTGTGGGTCGAGGCCATGCCGACCACGCCATCGGGCAAAATTCGCAAGCATGAGTTGAAGGACAGGATCATCGGCCTGCTGGCGATCGATGACGTGCATCCAGGGGAGAAGGCATCATGAATTACGATAGCTACCAGTTCCTCAAGATCGAGCGGGCGGACCGCATCCTGACGGTGACGCTGAACCGGCCGGAGGTGAAGAACGCCGCCAATCCACGGATGCACGACGAGCTGTCGCGGATCTTTTCCGACATCGCCCGCGACGAGGCGGTCGACGTGGTGGTGCTGACCGGGGCCGGCAATGCCTTCTGCGCCGGCGGCGACCTTGACTGGCTGGTGTCGCTCAACGGCGATCCCGTGGCGACCGCCGCCAGCATCGACAACGACCGGCGCATCCAGAACAGTCTGCTGGACCTGGAGAAGCCGATCATCGCCCGCGTCGTTGGTCCGGCGGTCGGTCTGGGCTGCTCGCTGGCGCTGTTCTGCGACATGGTGTTCGCCACGCCGGAGGCCCGCTTCGCCGATCCGCATGTGCTGGTGGGACTGGTCGCCGGCGATGGCGGCGCGGTGATCTGGCCGCAACTGGTCGGCGTGGCGCGCGCCAAGCGCTATCTGCTGACCGGTGACCCGATCACCGGCAAGGAGGCGGCGGAAATCGGCCTGATCACCGCCGCCGTGCCCGCCGACGAGATCGACGCGGCGGTGGCGGCGATGGCCGGTCGACTGGCCGCCGGCGCGCCCTACGCCATCAAGTGGACCAAGGCCTCGATCAACGCCGGCCTCAAGGTGATGGCCAATGCCATCATCGACCGGGCCGCGGCCTACGAGAACATGACGATGATGACGGCGGATCATCGCATTGCGCTGGAGGCGATGAAGGCGCGGGAGAAGCCGAAATTCACCGGCCGGTGACGGGTACAGCTTATGCGAGTGCCCTGTCACAATTGATGCGATGTCATTGCAACGCGCAACGAGTTAAATGTGAGCGATTTGTTCGACAATGATCGGTCTGCGCATCAAGCTCCACATCAAGGGGCGACGGATCGTGGCCAGGGGGAGGGGTCGAGAGAGTCGGCAGGTCAACCGATGACCCGGCATGACCGGAATCGGCGTCCACCCATCGCATAACGCAGACGCACACCGGGAATACGTCCGGCAAACCGGCGGTTCGGTGCCCGTTGAACAACGCCGGGTGTGCAGGCGAAAAAAAATCTCATTGGGGAGAGCAAGAGATGAAGCAGGCAAGCGTGAATCGGTTGATGGGCGGCAGTGCACTGGCGCTGGCGATGCTGATGGCGGTCGGCGCCCGGGCAGCGGAGGCTGATGCGGCCAGCGGCGGCGCCAATGCCGGCGCGAGTGCCGAGGAGGCCGTCAGCATCGGCGATATCGTGGTCACCGCGCAGAAGCGTTCCGAGCGCCTGGCCGACGTGCCGATGTCGATCACCGCCATGACCGGCGACCAGATGCTGAAGTCCGGCATCACCGATCCCACGCAATTGTCGCAGATCGTGCCCGGCTTCAGCTATCAGCCCGGCGCCTTCGGCGCGCCGATCCTGTCCATTCGCGGCATCGGCTTCAACGATAATTCGGTCAGCGCCGGACCGGCGGTGACGGCCTATGTCGATCAGGTCGCCTTGCCCTATTCGGTGATGGCGCGCGGGGCGATGCTCGATCTGGAGCGCGTCGAGGTACTCAAAGGCCCGCAGGGCACGTTGTTCGGCATGAACTCGACCGGCGGCGCCATCAACTTCATCGCCGCCAAGCCGACCCCCGATATGGCCGCCGGTCTCGATCTGAAATATGGCCGCTTCAACGAGGTCACCGCGAGCGGCTTCATCAGCGGGCCGCTGGGCGACACGCTGCGCGCCCGCCTGGCGCTGCAATATGAGCGCGCCGACGGCTGGCAGCGCAGCGCCACGCGCCCCGGCGACAAGCTCGGCGACAAGGAATTCGTCAATGGCCGGCTGCTGCTCGACTGGACGCCGAGCGACCGGCTGTCGTTCGAGCTGTCGGTCAGCATGTGGCACGACGGCTCGGAAAGCCAGGCGGCGCAGTTCGTGCAGTTCTCGCCGGCCGTCGCGGTGACGCCGATCACCCAGTACATCGCCGATGCCATGAGTGCGGCGCCCACCGTCGGCGACAGCGCCCGCGAAGCCGACTGGGACGCCAATGGCGACTATGACCGGGACGACAATTTCTACCAGGGCGCGCTGCGCGCCGACTGGCGGATGACCGACAGCATCACGCTGACCTCGATCACCGCCTATTCGGAGTTTCACGGCCAGTCGCCGATCGATGTCGACGGCACGGCGTTCACCGCCTTCAACGTCTCGTCGCACAAGTCCTATCTGCGGTCGTTCGCCCAGGAACTGCGGCTGGATGGCGATGTCGGGCCGCTGCGCTGGATGGTGGGCGCCAATTATCAGGACGACATCGCCGACGAATCGACGCTCAACCAGAACCAGGCGACCAACAACCAGATCGGCCCCTTCCTGTTCACCCAGACCGGCCAGATCGCCAATCAGGACATCGAGACCAAGTCGGCCTTCGGCAGCCTCGACTACCATGTCACCGACGCTCTGACGCTGCAGGCATCGGCCCGTTACACCAAGCAGAACCGCGATTTCATCGGCTGCATCCATGACGCGCCGGTGGGGCCGGCCGGCGTCACGGCGGCGGAAGCGTTCAGCTGGCTGGCGTCTTTCCTGTCCGGCCGCGCGATCACCGTGCCGGCGGGCGGCTGCCTGACCATGGATGACGCGACGTTCAATCCGCAGTTCGCCACCTCCAGCCTGAACGAGGACAATGTGTCGTGGCGGCTGGGTGCGGACTATCGCCTCAGCCCGCGGGCGATGGTCTATGCCAACGTCACCAAAGGCTACAAGTCGGGCAGCTACTCGCTGGTGCCGGGCATTCTGGCCAGCCAGTTCACGCCGGTGACGCAGGAATCGGTGCTGGCTGTCGAGACCGGCACCCGTCTGTCGACACCCGGCAACGTGCTGGAGGCCGATCTGGCGGTCTTTTATGCCGATTATCGCGACAAGCAGCTCAAGGGCATCGTGCTGAACCAGGTGTTCGGGCCGCTGCCGCAGCTGGTGAACATCCCCAAGTCGGAGATCTACGGCTTCGAGTTCAACCTGGTCGCCCGCCCGACCGAGGGGCTGCGGCTGACCGGTGGTCTTACCTATGTGAAGTCGAAGGTGCTGAAGGATCCGGTGGCGCCGGCGGAGCCGCGCGATCCCTATGGCGTGCTGACCAGCTATATTGGCGAGGCCTTCCCCAACACGCCGAAATGGCAGTTCATCGGTGACGCGGAATATCGCTTCCCGGTCGGCAGCGCTGGCATGGAGGCCTATGTCGGCGCCTCGCTCAGCTATCGCAGCAAGAGCACGGCGGCCTTCGCGGCGGACGACACGTTCGAATTGCCGGATTATGCGCTGCTGGATTTGCGGGCGGGCGTCGAGAGCGGCGATGGCCGCTGGTCGGGGCAGATCTGGGGGCGCAACGTCACCAACAAATATTACTGGAACAACGTCACCCACCTTACCGATTACGTCTCCAAACTGGCGGGTATGCCGGCGACCTACGGTATTTCCCTCAGCGTGCGTTACTAGACCTTGATCGCTTCAGGCTGAATCGGCCTGAAGCGTGAATCATGGTCTGCATTTTTGAGAATAGCCTGGTTCGCGTTTGAGATGACGGTGTGGTCGCTGTCCTCTCAAACGATCAGGCGATCGGTCTTCCTCAGGCGTGGACTGGCGGGCGGGGCGGATTTTCCGCGCTCGCCCGCATCTTCTTCCGCCGATGGGCGATGACTGACACCCGAGGGGGCGGATGATGGCCGACAGTACCCACCATTCCCGGCGCGCGGCGCTGACCTGGGCCGCCGCCGGTGTGCTTGCGACCACCGCCGGCCTGCCGGCGCTGGTGCGTGCCGCGGCGTCCGCCGACCGGCGCGCGGCGCTGCCCAATATACTGTTCATCATGGCCGACGATCTGGGCTACGCCGACCTCAGCTGTTACGGCCGGCGTGACTATGAGACGCCGGCGATCGACAGTCTGGCGCGCGACGGCCTGCAGCTGATGCAGGGCTATGCCAATTCTCCCGTTTGTTCGCCCACACGGGTCGCGCTGATCACCGGGCGCTATCAGTATCGTCTGCCGGTCGGCCTGGTCGAGCCGATCGGCTTTGATCCCGCCGTCGGGCTGGATCCCGCCGAGGTGACCATGCCCGGCCATTTCCGGCAGATCGGCTACCAGACTTCGCTGATCGGCAAGTGGCATCTGGGACCGTTGCCGAATTTCGGCCCGCTCAAGAGCGGTTATGATCGCTTCTTCGGCGTCTATGAGGGCGGCACTGATTATTTCACCCACCAGCTCGTCATCAACCAGCAGGTGATGGGCAGCCTGTATGAAGGCGAGACGCCGATTGTCCGTGATGGCTACCTCACCGATCTGCTGGCGACGCGCGCCGTCGCCGAGATTGACGCCGCCCGCCAGGTGGGGCGGCCGTTCTTCATCAGCCTGCATTTCACGGCGCCCCACTGGCCGTGGCAGGGGCCGGGCGACAAGGGTGTCGCCGGCGGGGAATCGATGAACTGGGATGGTGGCAACATCGCCATCTACGCCGACATGATGCGCAGTCTGGATGCCAATGTCGGGCGCGTTCTCGCCCACCTGGCGCGGGCCGGTCTGGCGCAGGACACCATCGTGGTGTTCACCAGCGACAACGGCGGCGAGCGGTTTTCCGATGGCTGGCCGTTCATCGGCGGCAAGACCGAACTGCTGGAAGGCGGCCTGCGGGTGCCGTTGCTGGTGCGCTGGCCGGGCCGGGTGCCGGCCGGTCAGCGCAGCGAGCAGACCATGCTGTCGATGGATTTCCTGCCCACCCTGCTGGCGGCGACCGGACGTCCGGCACCGGCCCTGGCGCTGGACGGCGAGAACCTGCTCGACCAGCTGACCGGGCGTGCGCCGGTGCGGGATCGTCGGCTGTTCTGGCGCTACGGTGCACGCGACCAGAAGGCGGTGCGCGACGGCGACTGGAAATATCTGTCCATCAGTGGCCGGGAATTCCTGTTCAACCTCGGCGAGGACCAGCGGGAACGTGCCGACCTCAGCGGCCGCGCGCCCCAGCGTCTGGCCGAGCTCAGCCGGGCGTTCGCCGCCTGGAACGAGACCATGCTCGCCTATCCCGTACCGCCGCTGTCCTACGATACCGCGCCGCATCTGGCCGATCGTCAGGTCGCGCCGGCGGCCCGCCCGCCGGCGCCGCGGCAATAACGGAACTGGTCCTTGCGCAGCCCGATCAGTGCGCTGCAATCGGCGCTGACATTGTCGCGGTAGGCGAAGTCGCCGGCTGCCTGGCGCGCCGCCAGCGCCTGCATGGCGATGCGATAGCGCTGACCAGCGGCATCGAAGCGGGAATGCAGGTCGCGACGTCCCGTTTCCGCCATGTAGCGCGGGCTTTGCGGCGCCGTCATCGAGCTGTCCTCGCGCGACACCATGTAGGCGGCCTTGGGCATGACATGGCGAAACAGCAGTCCGGCGTAAGACGTGTTCATCGCATAATCCTGCCGGGTGCGATCGCGCGTTTCCGGCACGCAGGGGTGAAACAGCGGCACGTCGTCACCCGGCGAGAAGCGGCCGTAGGCGATGGCGACATGGCTGCGCAGGAAGATGTGGATGACCTGACGGATGTTCTGCGTCGGCTGGCGGATGCCGCTGAAGAACTTCATCACCGGCGCCACCGACTTGCCGGTGCAGGTGCGCACCATGGTCACCGTCTCGCTGGTCCAGAAGGTCTCGATGGTCTCGCTGTCCGAACGCGGGTCGCCCAGCACATGCGGGTGCAGGAAGTCGGCATGGGTGAGGTCGAGCAGATTTTCCAGCGACACCGGCGCGGCGCTGTCGAACCGCACCGTGCCCAGCATGTGGTGCGGCAGGCCGCCATGGGGCGGCAGAACGGGAATGTCGGGCAGATGAACCGGATCGGCGGCCGCCGGCCGGCCGAACCACCCCCAGACGATGCCGTAGCGTTCCAGCGCCGGATAGCGCCCCCGGGCGTCGGTGTAGGGGTCTGTCTCCCGCTTCTCGGGCGCTGCCGGGTGGAAGGCGGCGGCGACGGCGCGGCCATCCTCGCGCCACAGGTAGAAGGCGTGGCCATAGATGGCCCGCCGGATCGGCCGCGTGGTGACCTGGTGGGCGTGCGCCAGCGGAAACCAGGCATCCTTGAGCACGATGTCGTGCGGCACCCAGCTGTTGGCGGCGGCCAGCGACAGGCCATCCTCCGCCGCCTGGACGTCGGGGCGGCTGTGGTAGGGGGCCAGTGAGGGAAAGTCCTCGCGGATCATGGGGTCTCCTCTCAGGCGGCGGCGCTGGCGGCGGCATCGAGCAGGCGGGCGCGCAACTGGTCGCCGTGCTGTGACGCGGAGGCCGGCAGCCGGCGCAGCGCGGCGGCGTCGATGTTGGTGTGGACCCGCAGCGGCACGCCCAGGCCGAGCAGCCGGGCACGCAGCCCCGGCCGCCGGTCGCCAAGACCGGCCCGCCAGCGGATGGCGGTGATGCCGCGCGCCGCCGGCACCGGCGCCAGGATGATGCGCAGCAGGACGTTCATGTCGGCGTCCCGCAGGCTAAGGTCGCTCTCGCCGGTCAGGGCGTGGGTGCGGCTGAGCAGCGTGATGGGAAAGTCGTGGCTGAACGCGGCCGGCCAATGGGTGAAGGCCCACTGGCAGGCGCGCTCCATGACGATGTGGTCGCCGTCGATGGCCGGATCGAGCAGCGGGTAGGGCGTGAAGCGGACGTTGCGGATGCGGATGAGCAGGCCCGGCTCGTCCATCAGGGCGGCGAGATACTGGCGATGGTCGAGCGTCACATGCACGGTGCCCGCCAGCGGCAGCGGGGGTAGCTCGCCGCGTGCGGGTGCCGGCGCCTCGGCGGCCAGCGATACGCGCACGAAGCCGTCGCTCTCGGCGACGGCAAAGCGCGACGCGCGGTAGAGCGGCGGAAAGCGCCGGTTGTCCTTGAGGTGGGGGATGTCCATCAACTGGCCGCTGGCGCCATCGAAGCTCCAGCCATGGTAGCCGCATTGCAGCCAGCCGTTGTCCCGCACGCAGCCCATGGATAGCGGCACCCGCCGGTGCGGGCAGCGGTCCTCCAGCGCGCGCACGATGCCCTGATCGTCGCGCCACAACACGACCGGCTGGTCGCCGATGTCGACGCCCAGCGGTGTCCGGCCCATGACTTCCTCGCTGCGCGCGACACTCCACCATCCGCTGCGTGCCTGGTCCGTCATCGACCCGCCTCCCTCGTGCCTGTTTTCCGGCCTCGTGCCCGTCTTCCGGGTCGCCATTGTGCCCGCGCGGCGCGCTCGGATCATACTCGTGTTCGCGCCGGCGGTTTGCCGCTCTCAGGCGATGAAACGCCGGATGTAGTCGCCAAAGCCCTGGTCGATCTGCGCCGCATCCAGGCCGAAGCGCGCCAGCGAATAGGCGTGATGACCGTTCTTGTGCTGCTCGTTGTCCCGCTCCCACTGGCGGGGGTAGTCGAGCAGGGCCGGCGTCAGCGGCCGGCCGGCCCGCCGGTAGATCTCCTCGACCAGCCCCAGGCCGTCGCGGCGGATGCGGTCGTAGGGCACGTCGATGATCCGGTCATCGAGGTGCAGCCGCTGGCGTGTCGCCATGTAGCGGTCCATCGCCGTCCGCCACCACCGGAAGATCGCCTGGCCGGTGAACACCGGGTCGACCTCGCGGACGATCGACGACCACAAGATTTCGGTCAGCCGGGCCAGCGACGGAATGGAATCGTGCGGCGTGCGATGGCAGTGCACCAGCGTCGCCCTGGGGAAGCAGGTGAGCAGCTCGTCCAGATAGGCGATATGCTGCACGTTCTTGGTGATCCACGGCCGGCCCCGGCGGCCGCCGTCCTGCCATTGCAGATACTGGAACATTCGCTTCAGGTGCTGGTAATTGCCCAGATGCGGCCGTTCGATCACCCAGTCGTAATAGCGCCGTGACGGCGCGAACACCGAGCTCCACACCCAGTCGTCGAAGGTGGAGTCGCACAGCAGCACATCCTCCTCCGGCTCCTGCGCCGTGACGAGATGGGCGGCGGCATAGTCCGGCCGCTCGTCCGACGTCATGCCACCAAGCCGGGCCGCCGCGATGCGCGGGTCCGGCTGGTCCGGCCGCGCGTCGGGGAAGGGGGCGGGGTTCATCATCTGCCACAGCAGCGGCGTCTGGATGACGTCGCGGGGCAGTGCCGCCAGCATCCGGTGCACCTTGGTGGTGCCCGAGCGCGGCAGGCCGATGACGACAATCGGGTCATCGACGTCTTCGTCGAGGATTTCCGGGTGCTGCCGGAAGTCGCGGGTGATGCGCAGGCGATTCACCAGGCAGCGCAGCACGTTGTAGCGGAAGGTGCGCAACCCCTGGTCGCTGAAGTCGACGTCGCGGGCCACGCTGTCCAGCAGCATCCGGTAGGGTTCGAGAAAGTGATCGTCGCCGAAGTCGCGCAGCCCCGTCTGGTCGCGCGCCTGCTGCAGCAGCAGGTCGGGGTCCAGCGCCTGCGCCAGTTCCTCGTGCCGGTCCGGGGTCGGCCAGAATCGCGCGACATCGACATTTAGCGTGTTGTAATCGCTGTACATAATAATGACCTCCGCTGTGCGAAAGAGGCATTTCCTGTGCTGCGTTCAGATTGAGCTAATGGCCAAGTATTTCGTCGTCAAGTTGGCTTTATTATTGCGAGTGAAATGCGAGTTGTTGCTGAGTTGGCCGTGCATTTCATGTGAATTTGGTCGACGGTTTATTGTGAGTAGTTACTCGCAATAGTTTTACTGCGAATCGCAGGAGATGGGGCCATCCGGGCGCATCCCGCCGCGACACATCGAGGAGGGAGCGCATGTCGGACATGGCGGACATGACCACGGTGTTGGGGGCGCTGGCGCGCGATGCCTATGTCTGGGGTCTGCCGCTGGTGCAGACGCGGCTGTACCTGCGACTGGCAGCACGGCGGGACATGCCGTTCAATCAGCTGTATGGCTCCACCAGCCTGTCGACGCCGGCCAGCCACGTGCCGCTGCCCAATGTCGACACGCTCTACGGTCTGGGCTGGCTGGATCTCGGGGCGGAACCGCAGATCCTCAGCGTGCCCGATACACAGGACCGCTATTATCTGATCCAGCTCAACGACGCCTGGCTCAACAGCTTCTGCTACATCGGCCGCCGGGCGACCGGCACCCGGGCCGGCCAGTTCGCCATCGTCGCGCCGGGCTGGCGGGGGGTGCTGCCTGCCGGCGTGACGCGCATTGATGCGCCCACCCGTCATGTGCTCGCCCTGAGCCGGGTGCTTGTCGACGACGCGGCGGACCTGCCGGCGGCGGTGGCGGTGCAATCGGCCTTCGCGCTGACGCCGCTGTCGGCTTATCCCGCCATGCTGCGGCCGAGCCTGCCGATCGTCGATGCCTTCAACAACTTCCCCATTCTCGATCCGGCATCGCTGGGCGTCGGCTACTTCGACGAGCTGTGCGCAGGACTGGTCGACAATCCGCCGCCCGCCGCCGACCAGCCGTTCGTCGACGCTCTGGCGGTGCTCGGTCTGCGGCCGGGCGCGGTGCCGAGCCGGGAGGCCTCGCCGGCACGCCGCGCGTTGCTGGCCGCCGCCGCCCGCGCCGGCGACGAGCAGGTGCGGGGCCGCAAGGAATGGCTGCTCGATTCCCGCGAGGTCAACGGCTGGACGGTGGCCTACGGCATCACCAGCTTCATTGGCGAGCCGCTGGCGCGCGCGGCGGTGGCGCGCCTGGGGCCCGGCTGTCTGGTGCCCCAGGAAGGGCTGTATTTCACCCGCCGGCTGGGGCCGGACGGGGCGCCGCTATCCGGTGCCCGTGCCTACGAGATGGTGTTCCCGGCAGGCCAGCTGCCGCCGGTCGACGCCTTCTGGTCGTTGACGCTCTATGGCCACGACATGGCGCTGGTGGAAAACCCGATCCAGCGATACGCCATCGGCGACCGGACCCGGGGGCTGCGCCTTGAGGCGGATGGTTCGCTGCGGCTGCGCATCCAGCACGCCATGCCGGCCGACGGCCCGGCGAACTGGCTGCCGGCACCTGCGCCGGACGCGCCGCCCTATCTACTGTTCGCCCGCACCTATCAGCCCCGGCCGGCGCTTGCCAGCGGCGCCTATGCGTTGCCGCCGGTCACGCTTGCCGCCCCCTGATGGGCCAACGGCCGGCGCTGCTGTGTTGCGACAGCGTGCGCGCCGCCTGGCGGCCGTCGGAGGCGATCCTGCCCGGCTTTCATCGCCTGGAGCTGGTGGGGGATGGCCGGGTCGTCGACCGCGCCCAGTTCCCGGTGCGCTGACGCGCGGAACGCCACGCGTATTGGGGTCAATCGGCGATCTTGACCGAGGTATGCGTAAATTATAGACACAGATAGTGTCTATAATAACCAGTGCTGGGGTGCTTTTATGATGATGTGCGTTTCTTGCTCCCGGCCACCCCTGCGCCTGTTGTGACGCGCGCCATGCCAACCCTGTTTGATCCTTGTCGTCTTGGCGCCCTGGCGCTGGCCAATCGCGTCGTCATGGCGCCGATGACCCGCAGCCGCGCCGACGCCGCCGGCGTACCGACCGACTGCATGGTCGACTATTACGCCCAGCGCGCCAGCGCCGGCCTGATCGTCTCGGAGGGCATCCAGCCCAGCGAGGAGGGCCAGGGCTATTGCCGCACGCCCGGCCTGCACAACGCGGCCCAGGTGGCTGCCTGGCGGCGGGTGACCGACGCCGTGCATGCCGGCGGCGGACGCATTGTCGCCCAGCTGATGCACTGCGGGCGCATTGGCAGCCATCTCAACAAGGCCGCCGGCGCGCGCACAGTGGCGCCATCGGCGATCCAGGCGCCGGGGCGCATATTCACCGATGCCGCCGGCATGGTGGCGCACGACATGCCGGAAGCCCTGACGGTTGCCGGCATTGCCGCGGTGATCGACGAGTTTGCCACGGCGGCGCGACTGGCGCTTGAGGCGGGGTTCGATGGCGTCGAGCTGCACGCCGCCAGCGGTTATCTGCCGATGCAGTTTCTCTCCACCGGCACCAACCAGCGCCAGGACGCCTATGGCGGCAGTGTCGGCAACCGGGTCCGCTTCGTCGTCGAGGTCATGGATGCCATGGCGTCGGCCATCGGTGCCGATCGGGTCGGCATTCGCATCTGCCCCGGCAACCCTTTCAACGGCATCACGGATGCCGATCCGGCGGAGACCTACGCCACGCTGCTCGATGCGCTGCCCGGTAAGGAGCTGAGCTACCTGCACCTCGTGGACCTGCGCCAGCCGGCGCTCGACGTGCGCGCGCTGGTCGGCGAGCACTGGCGGGGCGCCCTCATTCTCAATGAGAGCATCGACTACCGCCAGGCCGAGGCGTTGGTGGCCAGCGGCGCGGCGGATGCGGTGGCCTTTGGCCGGCCGTTCATCGCCAATCCCGATCTGGTGGCGCGGCTGCGCGCCGGCGCTTCGTTGGCGGCGTTTGATCCCGCCCGGCTCTACACGCCGGGGCCCGAGGGCTACAGCGACTATCCGGCGATGGCGCCGTCGGGGGCGTAACCGGCGGCCAGCGGGAATCATCGGGCCGGGGCGCACGAAGAAATCGCCCGCCGGCGGGCAGGGGAGGACAGCAGATGACCAGTGCAGCAACGGCACCTGTCGCGGTGTCGACAGCACAGGGCGGGCAGGCGATCGATGCCTGGGGACTGTCCATCGACGCGCCGCTGGTGGTCGATGACGTCGCCGCCGTCGACTGGGCGGATCAGGCTGACCTCATTGTTGTCGGTCTGGGCGGCGCCGGCGTCGCGGCGGCGCTGGAGGCGCTGGAGCAGGGCGCCACGGTGATCGCGGCGGATCGTTATGAAGGCGGCGGCTCATCGGCGGCCAATGGCGGCGTCTTCTACGCCGGCGGCGGCACGCGCATCCAGCAGGAGGCCGGTGTCGAGGATACGCCTGACAACATGTACGCCTACCTCAAGATGGAGGTGGGCGACGTGGTGACCGATGCCACCTTGCGCAAATTCTGCGACGATAGTCCGGCCACCGTCGATTGGCTGACGCGCCACGGCGTGCCGTTCGAGGGCAGCCTCTACAGCAAGAAGGCGTCCTATCCGCCGCTCGACAAATTTCTCTACCACCCCGACAGCAGCCTCGCCGAACCGTACGCCAGCGTGGCGCGCCCGGCGGCGCGTGGCCATCGCGGCAAGATGTACAACGGCAAGAAAGCCTGGGGGCTGGGTGGGGCCATCTTCAACCCGCTGCGGGACGCGGCGCTGGCCCGGGGCATGACCTTCCTGCGCCACGCGGAAGCCCGCCGGCTGGCGGTGGACCCCGCGGGCCGGGTGATCGGCGTGCAGCTGGCCCGCATCGCCGACCCGCGCCAGGGACAGCGGTTCGCCCATCATATCGCGCGCGCTTCAGTGTGGATGGCGATGCTGCCGCCGTCGCTGCCGGGCGCGCAGATCACCTTCGCCGTCGCCCGCTGGCATCTGACGCGGGCCTGGCGCATCGAAGCACAACACCGCGTCACTGCCTGGTATCGGGCACGCAAGGGCGTGGTGCTGAGCGCGGGCGGCTTCATCCTCAACAACGACATGGTGCGCCATTTCGCCAGGCCCTATGCCGCCTCGCTGCCCAACGGCACGCTGGGGGACACCGGCAGCGGCATCATGCTCGGCGTCTCGGCCGGTGGCGCCACTGATCTGATGGCGCGGGTGAGTGCCTGGCGGATGATCAATCCGCCGTCCGCCTTCTCGGAGTCTATTCTCGTCAATGCGCAGGGCGCCCGTTACGTCAACGAGACGCTGTACGGCGCCGCCATCGGCGAGGCGATGGTCGAGCGCAACGACGGGCGCGGCTACCTCATTCTCGACAAGGCGCTGGTTCGTCGGGCGCGACGTCAGGCCTTCGGGCCGGGGGTACTGCCGTTCCAGCGCGATCTGGCACTGATCAACACCCTGTTCGCGGCCCGGCGCGCCCCGACGCTGGCGGCGCTGGCCCGGCGCATGGGCTTCGACGTCGCGACGCTGGAGCAGGCAGTGGCCGAGAACAACCGTGCCGCACGCGGCGAGATCCCCGATCCGTTCGGCAAGCGTGCCGCCGACATGGCGGAAATCCGCCAGGGCCCGTTCTACGCCATCGACGTCTCGGCCGATGCCAAGTGGTTTCCGCTGGCCTGCATGACCGTCGGCGGTCTGGTGGTCGACGAAGATACGGGCCTGGTCAAGCGGGCCTCCGGTGCGGTCATTCCCGGGTTGTACGCCGCCGGCCGCACCGCCATCGGCCTGTGCTCGAACCTCTATGTCAGCGGCCTGTCCTACGCCGATTGCATTTTCTCCGGCCGGCGCGCCGCGCGGCATGCGGCCACGATGGATGTCGATTGCTCAGCGCCGTCATCTCGTTAGTGGAAGCTCGCCTGGAAGGTCGTCGCCGTCAGTGAAACATGGGCATCAAGCGGTGGATACAGCTCGAAGGCCCTGGGCTCGCGTGAAAAGTGCCAGAGCCGGAACAGGCACCATTCCGACCGGTGCTGGTCGGCCACCGCCAGTTCGTTGCGGGTGATGTGAAAGGGCGTTCGCTCCCAGCCGTTCGTCGTCTTGACCTCGATCAGGCGCGCCCTCCCGTCGGATGTGAAACTGGCGATGTCATAGCCCGCGCCGTCACCGTCCTCCTCAGACACCCAGCGGACCTTGCGCGCCAGGTCATCCCGCCCTGCTGCCTGAAGCGATGCCAGTTCGTGCGCCAGCACGCGCGCCTCGCCGGCGCGGCCGAGCGCGCGGTTGCGCTCGTCCCGGCCCGCCACATCGAACCTCCGGGCAATGTGCAGCATCTGCTCCAGTTCCTGCGGCGGCGGTTGGTTCGACTGTGTGGGCGGCGGCCCCACCCACAGCGGGGCAGCCTCGCGCATCCCGCTGGCGGCGTGGGTGGCCGGCAGGCGGCCGAGCCATGCCGGGTTCAGCGCCAGCCACCGGGTCACCGCGTCAACCAGCGACATCTGGAAATTGAACGCCGGCTTGTAGCCGGGGATCCAGTCCTCGCCGAGCCCCTTGAGTACCGCGCTGATGTTCTGGTGCTTGAACTCGACCGATCCCTCCGAGCGGCCGTTCAGCAGCGGCAGGAGGGCGCGTCGATGCTCGGCCTTGTTGTAGGGGCGCCCGGCGATGTCATCAGCGAGCATCGCGAAGTAATCCGCGACAATCAGATCGTTCTCCGTGTCGGTCCACGCGCTAATCGACATCAGTCCAGGCTAGAGGGGCAATGCAATCTTGTCATCAGCGATGACGGGCGTAGAGCGCGGCCGTGCGCGCAGTGGGGTGCCAGGGCTGATGCCGCCGACTGCCGCCCTCGGAGCGTGACGCGGCCCTCCGAAGGGCGCCGTGGCGGGTGTCGCCTGGCAGCTATCGCCTTGTCCATTAGTGGGGTGGACTGGCTGGCGGAGGGGATGGGTCTGGGAGCGAACGTTCTCTGCACCCGACGGCCGAAATTCATGCCTGCCCGACAACGCTCAGATCCATGATGCGGTCTCCCCACACTGTCGCGGTCTTTCGGTCCTACGCCTCTTTTCGATTCCGTGCTGCCGCCTTGGGCGCCGGATAGAAATTCGGTGCTGCTCGATCTAGCCTCGCTACGAGAGCCGCTAACTCACAATCATTCTGGACACGCTCCCGATCAGTCGTCGCTACAACAACTCCGTGCAGCTGCGCGCGAAGCGAGGCCCATCTCTCTCGCAAAACAGACCAGTGAAAGTTATCATAGCCTCCAGCGATCTGAATGCAGTGAATCTCTATCCTTGGTGGTGGATCACCGTTCTCTCGCCACGTCCCTGAACGGTAGTCTTTCAGGAACCGACTATTCTTTCGATCCACGCGACCGATTTGTTGCTCAACGACGCCCGGATTCCATTCCGCATGGAGAAGGACGACAGTACGACATTCTTCGTGAAGGTTTAGACCCTCGCGCCCCACCAGTGATTGGGCCACGAGCACGAAGGGCCAGGACCCCGCGCGATTGAAGGCAGCTTGGAGAAGTCGTCTGGTGCGGGGTGCTGTCTGGCCATACAGGAGACGGGCAAAACTTCCTTCACGGCCGGAAAATTCCGAAAGATGATCCAACAGGAGTTGCAGGCGGCTTGGATGTGGATCGCCAAAATTCTCGGGCACGTCTTCGGCGTGATAGTCAACGCTGCCGGCCATGAGATCACGCAGCAACGAGTCCGTTTCTTCGAGGAGGTCGTCGGTTGTCCAATCTGGCGGCTCGGCCGCTGCCTGCACATGGGACCCCCGGGCGGTGCGGCTTTCGAGCGCCTGGATGAGAAGACCGATCCGGCTCTCGCCTGGCGCATCTACCGCATCGCCATCAAGCCAGATTTTCCATAGAAGGGAAGCTGTCTCCTGCCCCCTCTCGGCTCGCGTTTGAATCTCATTACGCATCTTACGAAGGCGCGCGTCTCGTTTCCGGTGAGCCTCGTCGTAGCGATCTTTCAACATGAGGTTGATTTCGCCCAGATCGTCAGGAACGCCAGCGGGCCGGTCCGACGATCGCAGGGCCGCCTGGACAGCGTGTTCGGAATCGGCAGGAACGCGGCTTGCCGGCCAGTGGCGCCCCTCGGCGAGATGTCGGAGCATGCAACGCGCGTCCAAGAGGCGGGTCAGGGCCTTCAAGGGTTCGATCAGGGTCCCGAAGATCAGCACCTTTCGGCCTTCCGCCGTCGCCGCCTCCACGGTTCTGACGGCGGCGAGAATGGCTGGGTGATCAAAGATACTCGTATCCTTCGAGAGAATGACGTTGCGCGACCAGAAGTCCCTGAACATGTCCCCTCCCTCGGTCGCGTCCTCGAGGATGATCTTGTCGAGAGCGTGTGCCTTCTCAAGCGTCAGTCGGCGCCGCTTTGCGTCACGATCCGTCTCTGGAAGAAGCGAGAGAGCTTCGGCCGCACAGAACATGCGCAACCACTGGCTGCCCATGGCTGCCGGATCAACCGAGACTGAACGGACGTCGCGGTAGTCGATCCCATGGTTCTCCCGGAAGGCCTTCAGTTCCTTGTCAGATCGCTTGTCCCGGCGGATGACGTAACAGGAGAGACCATCGACAAAGCGCTTCGCGGCCTTCTCAAATTCGGTCACGATCACATCGTCGAGAGGCTCGGTCCTTACTTTTTCAGCGATTCTTGCATAATCCGAGATACACGCACTGAGCCGGTCCCAGTGTTCACCCTCGTTCTCGCCTGTGAATCCGGCTTTACGACCGACCAGGCGCCCAAGCGTATCGAGCCATTGGTCAGCGTCGAGTTCGACGGGCGTCGCCGTCATGCCGAGGCGAAAGGAGTCCTCACTTTCCCAAATCATGCTGCCCAGGATGCGCGAGAGGCTACTGTCCGCGCCGCGCGCCTTGTGGGCTTCGTCGATCACGACGAGGTCAAAGCGTCCAAGTGCCCGACCGATCACCGGAAGGACCGCACGGCGGTAATCGTCCGACGACACAAGCCTCCAGTCACGCCGCTGCTCGATCTCGAGGCTCTGGATGGAGAGCGTTTCATAAGCCGCCCGAGCGGCCCGGTGGCTGGCGAGACGCTCGCCCCGGCCGCCTTTACGAATGTTACGTCGGCGCTCGCTGCAAAGTGCAGCCATGGCCGGCATGAGCTCGCGGCGCCAGGGGAGTTCTCCATTCTCCGGTAGCGGGAACGCCATGCGAGCGAAGGCATGAGAAACCATCAGGACTCTTTCATCCTGCCATCGACCCACGGGCAACTCCCGCTGCTGGCGCCTGTCGCGCAACCTCGCATCACGCCGTTCTTGCCAGCCGGGGGAAAGATCATCATCACCCTCGCGGCTGAAGCCCCTGATGAGGCTTTCATAGCTGCGAAGCGGCAAGAGCGTATGATCGTTGGGATCGAACAGGCGCAACTCGGCCTGCCATTGCGCGCCAAGGCCAGCTGGCAAAACAATCGCCGCCCTGCCGCCGCATCGCCTGACTGCATCGATCAGCGCGGCGGCAATGCGCGTCTTACCCATGCCGACTTCGTCCGCCACGAGTATTGCGCGACGCCCAGAGCGAAGCCGTTCCGCGATGACGCGGACGCTGGCCCGCTGGCCTTCGTCGAGTAGTGCTTCCTTATCGCTCTGTCGTTCCGCCTCGGCCACTCGGGCTTCCAGTTGCTCTGCAACGCATTTCCATCCCTTGAAACCACTCATTCTGAAGCACTCCACAGATCCCGCGCGCCATCCAGGCCCCAGGCAACTTCGATCCTGTCAATCGCGGTTCTGAGAGGGGCGACGTCGACGCCATCTGGCAAGAACTCGGGATCTATCAAGGCGCGCAGCGGACTTGCCCTTGCCACCCTGAAGGGTTCGATCATTGGCTGCTCGCTCTTTGCGAGTCCCGGAAGTTCCTGCCGGAGTTCCCGGCACCAGCGCTGCCATTCGCGCGGTTCAAGCTCCCTTTGTGCCTCGGTGAGACGCGTGATCAGTCGCATCATCTGCCGGAGCGGATAGGTCCGCGAATCGTCATTCGCTTTTCCAATGGGATCGGCTGACGGTTCCCAGTCAACGCCATCCCCATCGTTGTCGTCTTCACTCGCGCCGATGGGGCGGGACGGAAAATCGCCGATTGCCGCCAGAATGTCCTCAAGGCTCGGTTGTCCACGTTTCGGCACGACCAGCGCACCATCAGCCCGCACGGGAACCTTCCAGCCACTTGGATGCAGCGTGACGAAGGCAGGTGCTGGTGCGGGCCAGTCGCTGGGGAGCGTGACAGGCCTTTCGTCGGGGCCAAAGATCTCGACCGTGTCTTTGCAGTCGTCCGGCGCGCGTATGCGATCGTGCTCCCATTCAACGAAGCTAATTGGTGGCGGCGCCGGAGGCGCGGGAGGTGGCGCGAAAGCTGGGCCGGCGGACAAGGCCGTCGGTTCGGTCTCCACGTCGAAGTTGCCGGGTAGGAAATTTCGAATGCCAGCCCTTGCGTTTCTGCGCCAACTCAGCGTGGGATCCGGGGTGATGACGATGCCAGCCTCCAGGTTCCCGTTGCGAACGGTGCTCTCAAAGCCCATGCGGCTGAAATTGGCCGAACCAATGTAGATCTTTGCGTCGCCGATCTGTCCTGCCCCAGAGTGTTTTCCGACGTAGAGGAACTTTGCGTGCAACTTCGCTTGCCGGTGCTCGGCATGGCAGGATCCCGGTCCGCGGAGCCTCCATCCGTTCTTGACGAGGCTCTCGGCCTGAGCATGCAGTCCCTGACAGTTGTCTGGATTGAGCACTAGATCGAGCTCGGCATTCTTCGTCAGAATTTTCTTTCTAACAAGCTCCTTTCGGAGGTTCTCGATCAGGCCGTCCGAATCATCGCCTGCTTCGTAATACCCCGACCCAATCACGAGGTGCTTCTTTCGTTTCCCGAGTTTCTCGAGGACCTGCTCGCGCATGGTCTTCTCGCGCGTGTCGACGAAGCGTGGTGGACGTGGACTTTCGGGCAGCCCGTCAACCGCCTCGCGCAAACGTGCGTCTGGCGTCACCCCATCGAAGAACTGTTTCAGCAAGGCATCGTCGCATTTTCCACGAAGCCAACCAAAGAGGTCGTATGCCGCGCGGATGTCCGCGACCAACTGAGGGTTCTTCTCTCCGGCTACGAGATCCGCGGACCAGAACATGTCAATGCTGGTGGTCAGCGGTTCGGCAGTCCAGTTTCCGGTGCTGACCGCAAGCCGCAGGCAATAGCCGGTTGATGCGCCAAACCCCAGCAGCGCGACTTTCGCATGCAGCAGGCGGAACGGAGCGGGCTGTTTGAAATGCATCCAGGCGATGCCTGGCAAGTCAGTGACAGCCGCCCCTGTCGGATGGATGAAGGCCGCCAAGCGTGGGCGTGAAGCAACGCCCGAGAACGCCCGCGCGATCCTTTCGAGCACGTCTCTGCTCGCGGTAAAGCCGCAGAACATGCCGAAATCGCCGACATATCCGTCAGGCGGGGCAAAGAGCGTCAGAAGGCTATGGCTCATCTGGAGACACTCGCACCGTCAGCGCGCGTTCTTGAGGCTGACAGATCTTCCGTGAGAGCCAGAAGATTGGCGATGCGGGGCAATTCCGGCACGCCTGAGAACTGAGCGGCGCCATCGTCATCGTCCGCGGCACCTGCTCCGAACGCAGGTCCAGGAACAAGATCACCGTCACGTAGGACGATCACCACCCCATCGCGTCGTGCAAGACGTTGCAGCAGGCCATCAGCGCTCTGGCAATCGCGCAGAAACGCCGTGCTTTCCTCCTCTCTTGCCGCTTTGATATGTGATGCGGCCCGCTTTGCTTCGTTGACGCAGGCGTCAATCCACGTCCCGATGTCTTCGTCCTCGCTGGCCTCGACGAGCGTGAGCACCGGCGTCAGTCCGTCGTCCCGCCGCTTCGCAATGCGCCCCTCGACCGCGCCAAGGACTTGCAAAGCAGCCAATCTGAGACGGACTGTCGCAATCCCTCCTCTGAGATCAAGCAAGTGATCCCCGGAGAGCTCTTTCGGACTATCAGCAAGGATGCCATCCGACTTCAGCTGTTTGCCAATGTCGCGAATGGACTTGCGGCGATCCGCCTCTGGCCCGCTGCCGTAGATGCGGCGCATGAGCTCTGCGCGAACCTGTCTGGGAAGACCGGCCGTCGGGCGAAGCTTCGACACCTTTTCCCAGTCGACGCGTTTGCTGCCCTCAGCCCATTCCTCGATCTCTGATTGGATGGCCGCGAGCGGCGCGAGAAGCCGTTCGCCGTCCTGGGAGAGGTGGAAGGAGTTGAAGCGCGCACTTGTCCCCTTGACGAGACCGAGCGTCACAAGCGGTTGGGTGCAGGTCTGCCTGAACGGCTGGGTTACATACGCGCCCGGCTTGCGCAGGGCCTCAAAAGTCCACGCGACCCGGGACAGATTTCGCCGCCCGCGCACCCGCGGATGCGCTTCGCCTCCCCCGTCGAGCTCCAGCTTCATCGCCAGCGCCTCGACTGCATTTGCAACTTCGATGGGACGGCGACCATGTCTCTGAGCAACCGCGATCCCGAGCATCGACCAGATCAACGGCATCGCAAACCAGAGCCCACCCATGCCAGGTACAGCTTTCTCGTTGAAACGGCGGATCGCTCGGGTCAAACCAAGTGACTGCAATCGTCGGGCGGACGGTATGTCGCTCGGCACCAAGATCCCCCAAGCTTCAGCCATTCGCGTTACTCTGCAAACATGTCTTTTCGCGCACGCCCAAATTGTAGCCTCTTCATCACAGCAAGAAACGGTCTGCGCCCGCAAATACAATTCTCAATTGTTCATATTTTCCCATTATTTGCAATCAGAACCCCGGATAGGCATCGCTCATCGGCTCGGCCACGGTTTTCTCGGTCGGGGATTTGAACTTGGGTGGCATGGTATTACCCTATACCATCGGACCGATATCCCGCCAGAATGCGCTGACGCTATTCCGCTGGGACGACCATTCCTCCCTGCGCCGCCCACGGCATATCCGCGATGGCCGACAGATCCTTGAGCGAGACCGTCGGGGACGCCCGCGCAATCAGAATCTGCTCCAGCACGTCCGGGGCCAGGTAGGCCAACTTCAGTGTGCGGCGGATGAATGCCGGTGTCACGTTTTCGGCCCGCGCGACATCCTCAATGGTCGCCGCTTCCCCGCTCTCCAGCTTCCGCCGCCAGCTCCACGCCTTGGCGATCGCCTTCAGCACATGCGGGTCTACCCCGCCGGTATCCGGAACCACGTCGGCCGGCGGGACGATCTTCGGCCGCCCGTTGCGCTTGCGGATGGTGAGCGGGATGGCTATGATGCGAACCGCATCAGGACTGCCTTGCGTGATCAGGGAACGATCCCGGTGATCCCCGGTCGTCGTAATCGAAAGCGCCCAATCCAATATGACGAACGCCGTTACAAGGACCGCTGGCGGGTCGAGGCCATGTTCTGCCGTCTCAAGGATTTCCGCCGGATTGCCACCCGCTACGACAAGCTCGCCAGAAACTTCCTGTCAGCCGTAAGCCTCGCCGCAGCCGTGGCCTTCTGGCTCTGAACGAGTCTCGACCCTAGCATGAAGGATTCGGAAAAGCAGGCGCGGTCGGAAATGTATCCAGGCGCCGCCAGGTAGGTCCGTGACGGCCGTCGAGGTGGGATGGATAAAGGCTGCGAGGCGCGCCCGAGAAGGTCCGAGCGTTACGATCAAGCGCGTCTCTGCTCGCCGTGAAGCCACACAGCATGCCGAAGTTGCTGGTGTAGGACATGAGTTCGCCGCCGCCGTTTGCTGGATGACCACTGGCAAGCATGGTGAGCGTTTAGGTCAGGGTCGTGATATTTGCCTCGATCACTTCCAGCACGATCATACTCCATTTGCGCGGCGCCAGTGCCAGAGCTTGTTACGATCACGACCATTTCTGTCGCAATAAAACGTCATACCCGCGTCGTTCTGCCATGTGAGCTCGGCCAAGGGAAACCTCGCTGCGGCCCGCTCATCATATCCGTTGCCAAATAAAGGAACTGCATGACTGCAAGCACACCAACCCGCACCAGCAACACCCACCCCCTGCGCATCGACACTGTCCTGCCCGCCCCTGGCATGGGGCGCATCGGGCTGACATTCTGCCCCGGCAAAACCCAGTTGTCGGCGATGTCAGGCCACTGGAACCGCTGCCTTGAAACCGATCTGGATACCATCCGCGACTGGAATGCGGCGGCTGTTGTCACATTGATCGAGGATCATGAATTCGACGCATTGCAGGTGCGTGATCTGGGCGAAGAGGTGCAGCGACGGCACATGGCCTGGTATCATCTGCCAATCCCCGATGTCAGCGTTCCGGGTGCGGATTTCGAGGCAGCATGGATGCAGGCTGGATCGGAATTGCGCGCGCGTTTGCGGCAGGGCGCCGACATCATCGTGCATTGCAAGGGTGGCTTGGGCCGGGCGGGCACGATTGCCGCGCGATTGCTGGTGGAACTGGGCGTGGCCGATCCAGAGGCAGCGATACAGCGTGTCCGTGCTGTACGCCCAGGCGCCATCGAAACCTGCAAGCAGGAATCCCATGTCCGCGCCATCCGCCCGGCTCCACCTGCCATCCCAAGCACTTCGGCAGAAGCGATCTGTGATCGTGCTGCGGGGGCATTGCTGGGCCTTGCCATAGGCGATGCTATCGGCACGACGCTGGAATTCACGCGGCGGGATTCACGCGCCCGCTTGATTGACATAGTCGGTGGCGGACCGTTCGGCCTGAAACCCGGCGAATGGACCGATGATACCGCCATGGCATTGGCGCTGGCGGACAGCCTGGCCGAATGTGGCAGGCTGGACGAGGCTGACCTCATGCGCCGTTTCACGGCATGGCACGATGACGGCGTCTATTCCTGCACCGGCACCTGCTTCGACATCGGCATCACGACGCGTGCCGCGCTGAGCCGGTTTCAACTGAGCGGCAATCCGGTGGCGGGGGATGCCAATCCTTCCACGGCGGGTAATGGCAGCCTGATGCGCTTGGCTCCCGTGGCCATCCGCTTCTGGAACGATCCCGCAAAGCTCGTCGATGCCGCTGCCCGCCAGAGCCGAACGACACACGCCGCGCCCGAAGCGGTCGACGCCTGCGTTGCCTTCGCGCGCATGCTGGCCGACGCCATTGCGGGGCGGTCGCTGGCCGAAATCCTTGGCGATCCTGGCATCCAATTGCCCGGCGTGATCGGTGAGATTGTCGCGGGCTCGTGGCGTACCAAGCCCCGCGCCATGATCGCCTCATCCGGCTATGTCGCCCATAGCCTGGAAGCCGCGCTTTGGAGTGTGGGACGCAGCGCCGGTTATCGCGAATCCGTGCTCACCGCCGCCAATCTGGGTGACGATGCCGACACCACGGCAGCAATTGCTGGCCAGCTTGCTGGTGCAGCCTGGGGCGCAAGCGGCATTCCCGTGCAATGGCGCGAGCGGGTCGCCTGGAGCAATCGCATCGCGCAAATGGCCGAGCGTCTGCTGGCGGTTTGAGCGACGACCGCTCCGTTGCGACCGCTTTTGTCGCATATATCGCTATAATCGACCGCACAGCGGCAGACCCACCCACTGCCGCCCCGTCCCCAGAACAGAAAGGCCAAACCCTATGGATGTGATCCTGCCCGAAGCCGATGTGACGACCGACAGCCTGACCCGAATTCTGGAAGAAGGCGCCGTGTCCTTCCGGATCGACGATGACGGCGATATCTACGTCAATGAATTTGCGAGCCCCTGCTGGATCATGATCGACAGCGATCGCAAATTCCTGCGGTTCTACAGCTACATTCAAGCCACTTCGCCGGATGATGCCGCGCTGCTGGAACTGGCAAACCGCTGCAACGAGAAGACGGCCCTGATCCGCTACGCCTATTCGCGGGAGCATCGGCGGTTTTTCGGCAACTACGAGATGTCCTATCGCAATGGCATCCTGCGGCCGCATCTTCTGCGGATCACCCGCGAATTTGCGGGGGCCTTCAACTTCGTGCTGAACCACGAAGACCGGGATGACCTGCTCATCCCGCCGGCTGATTCCGACACTTCCACGGACGACGCCCCTCGCATGCTCAATTGAATGCGGGCCGAAGCTACCAGCCGCCGGGATAGATCCCGGCACAGGGTGAAACAATCACAGGGAGGCACCGTGAATGAACCATTGCCAATGTTCCGACACACTTGAAATCGATGCGGGGTCGCGTCCGTCAAGGTGGTGTAATTTCGGCTGTGGCCGTGGGCCATCGTCAGGCGGCTTTGGCGGTGATGTGTAGGGGCTGATTTTCCTCCTCGATCATGGGTTGGTTGAGTTCGGCCATGCCTT